>CAZRFF010000150.1:0-5890 GCA_964599265.1 uncultured Simplicispira sp.
GAGCACCTGGCCCAACTTGCCCAGGCCTTCTACCGCCCCGACAGCGCACGCCAGCGCGCCACCGGCGGCGTGGGCCTGGGCCTGTACCTGTGCCGCCTGGTGGCGCAGGCGCACGGCGGGCGGCTGGAATTGCGCAACGCCGAGCCAGGGCTGGAGGCGCGGGTGGTGCTGCCTTTTGCCGAACCTGGAGTCAGGAGCGCTGGGCAATAATCAAGGCCATCTTGCGGCCATGGCACCGTTCACGCGGTGCCATGCGCACCGTGCCTTTGAGACAGCGCCATGAACCCCATCGAACAGCAGTTCTTCAACGACCTTGAAAAGAAGCTCTGGACCGCCGCTGACAAACTGCGCTCCTCCCTGGACGCTTCGGTCTACAAGCACGTGGTGCTGGGGCTGATCTTTTTGAAGTGCGACTGCGCCCAGATACCACCCGGCGATGCACTGCCGTGGACTGCGCCAGGCAAAGAAACACCCGGAAAAATGCGTACCGTGGGCTGGCTCATCGACAACGCCATGGAGGCTGTGGAGCGCGAGAATCCCAAGCTCAAGAACGTGCTCAACAAAGACTTTGCACGCACCCAGATCGACAGCCACAAGCTGGCCGACCTGATCGCCCACTTCTCCGACACCAACTTCAGTCACTCGCTGCTGTTTTGGGGCTGTAGCCTGGAGCAAGATAAAACGCTTGTAAGCCGGCTCACGGCCTGCTGGAGCAGGTTCTTAAACTGGCCATCACAGTGGCACGCAGACAGGTGAAGTTTGAATGAGCATCTCGCCAGAACAGATTGATTTGTGGCGCGGCCTGGCCTCTGAAACGCAGCGTTTGGAGTTCAAAGAAGCGCGCAATCAGTACGATACCACCAAGCTATGCCGCTATTGCGTCGCCATTGCCAACGAGGGCGGCGGGCACTTGGTGCTGGGCATTGCAGACAAGCCGCCGCGCGCAGTGGTGGGCAGCCAGGCATTCCCGGACACGCAAGACATTACCGAGAAGCTGTTTCACTGGGTGGGCTTTCGCGTGGACGTAGAGGCTGTCGCCCACCCTGAAGGGCGTGTGGTGGTGTTCACCATTCCTGCGCGGCCCAAGGGTACGGCTTACCACCATGAAGGTGCCTACCTGATGCGTTCTGGCGAAGAGCTGGTGCCCATGAGCGAGGATCAACTGCGCAAGATTTTTGCGGAGGGGCAGCCCAGTTGGTTGGAGTACCCCGCACTGAAGGATGTGTCTGCACAAGATGTAGTGCAGTTGCTGGATACGCAGACTTTCTTTGATTTGATGCGCTTGCCTTACCCCACCGATCAGGCGGGGGTGCTGGCCCGTTTGCTGGATGAGCGCTTGATTGAGCGTAGCGCAGTGGGCTTCAACATCTTGCATATGGGGGCGGTACTGCTGGCCAAGAACATGCGGCAGTTTCCCGACATCAGCCGCAAAGCCGTGCGTGTGATCGTGTACGCGGGTGAGTCCAAAATGAAGACCGTGTCTGATGTGACCGGCGAGAGAGGTTATGCGGTGGGCTTTGCCGGGTTGGTGCAGGATGTGATGGGCAAGCTCCCACAAAACGAGGTGATCGAAGGGGCCATCCGCAAGGAGGTGAAGCTGCTGCCCGAAGTGGCGGTGCGAGAGCTTCTGGCCAACGCGCTGATTCACCAGGAATTTGACATGGGCGGTGCTTCGCCTGTGGTGGAGGTGTTCAGCAACCGGGTGGAAATCTCCAATCCTGGCGAGCCCATCGTGCCGGTGGAACGCTTCATTGACGGCTACCAGTCCCGCAATGAGCGGCTGGCCGACTTGATGCGCCGATTCGGGATTTGCGAGGAGAAGAGCAGTGGCATTGACCGGGTGATTGAATCTGCCGAAATCATGCAACTGCCAGCGCCTGAGTTTTTGACCAGCCATCGGCGTACGGTGGTGGTGATCCATGGCCCGCGCGCATTCCGAGGGATGAACGGCAGCGACAGGGTCCGCGCCTGCTATCAGCACTGCGTTTTGCAGTATGTATTGCGCAAGCAGATGACCAATCAATCCCTCCGCGAGCGGTTCGGGCTGTCTGAAAGCAGCGGCAACACGGTGTCGCAGATCATCACCGCCACCGTAGAACAGCGTTTGATCAAGAGCGACCCGAACGCGCCAGACTCGAAACGCTATGCAAGGTATATCCCGGCATGGGCCTGATCGTCATTTCAGTGCAAGCCACCGGGGGCTGCGCATGCGTCGCTAACTATATGATTTTTATGAGTTTTCTTATTTCATCGCAAATCGCAGGGGCAGAACTTGCGGGGCGCAAGCCGAGGGCATGGGCTTAGCCGATCACGGCGGCTATCACGGCATGTACCACTTGCTATCTCTGCGCAAATGCGAAATGGTCGCCGACTACCCGCTAAGTTGTTGATTTTTATAAATTTTCTTATTTCATCGCAAACCGGGCCAGGCGCAGGGGCAGCCGCAAGGGGCTTCACATGCTGCACGAGCAACAACTCGAAGAACTGGTGCTCAAACAGGCGGGTCGTTGTCGAGCGAGTGGTCCCAGTAGGTTGCTGGCAAGGCTGTCCGTCGCATATCGCAGCGATCAGGCTTGACACAGAGTTTTTTGGCATTTAAGCTGTATATACAAGTCCAGCACGCCATGACCCGCACCGCCTCCAACCGCACCGCCAGCCCTTCCCGCCGCCCGGCTTCTGCCGCGCCAGCCGCGCCCGCTCTGGCGCTGTACGAGCAGGTCAAGGACTTCATCGTGCGCCGCATCCAGGACGGCAGCTGGCGCGCGGGCGACCGGCTGCCGTCTGAGAGCGAACTGGTGGCGCAGTTCGGCATCTCGCGCATGACGGTGAACCGCGCCCTGCGCGAGCTGACGGAGCAGGGCCGCATCGTGCGCGTGGCGGGCGTGGGCAGCTTCGTGGCCGAGGACAAGCCGCAGTCCACGCTGCTGCAGATCGCCAACCTGGCCAGCGAAATCCGCCAGCGCGGCCACGAGTACCGCTGCGACGTGCTCGCCGTGCGCCGCGCCACGGCCCCGCTGGAGGTGGCCGCCGCGCTGGACCTGCGCACGGGCGCCTCGGTGTTCCACACGCAGTGCGTGCACCGCGAGAACGGCGTGCCGGTGCAGTTGGAAGACCGCCACGTGAACCCGGCCCTGGCGCCCGATTTTCTGGCGCAAGACTTCGCCGCCGTGCCGCCGTCCGAATACCTGCTGCGCAGCGTGCCGTTCGACCAGGTGGAGCACGTGGTGGACGCCGTGCTGCCCACGCCCGAACAGGCCGCGCTGCTGGAGATGCCGGCGCACGAGCCCTGCCTGCTGCTCACGCGCCGCACCTGGTCGCGCGGCGTGCCCGTGACCGTGGTGCGCTGCCTGCACCCGGCCTCGCGCTACCGGCTCGGCAGCCGCTTCCGCACCGACGGCCACCCGGTGGCTGGTTGAACCCGCGGCGCTATCTCCCTCATTTTTTGACATCTACTTGTATAGACAGGACTGGCACCATGACCAAACCCATCACCCTCGATCCCGGCCACGTCACGCTGGCGCAGTTGCGCCGCATCCACGCGGGCGGCGTGCCGTTGGCGCTCGACGCCTCGGCACAGGCCGGCATGCAGGCCGCGCTGGCCACGGTGCAGCGCATCGTCGATGAAGACCAGGTGGTCTACGGCATCAACACCGGCTTCGGCAAGCTGGCGAGCACGAAAATCGCGCACGAGCGCCTGGCCGAGCTGCAGCGCAACCTGGTGCTGTCGCACAGCGTGGGCACGGGCGAGGCGCTGCCCGACGGCGTGGTGCGCCTGGTGCTGGCCACCAAGGCCGTGAGCCTGGCGCGCGGGCACTCGGGCATCCGCCCCGCCATCGTCGATGCGCTGCTGGCGCTGGCCAATGCCGACGTGCTGCCGGTCATCCCCGCCAAGGGTTCGGTGGGCGCCTCGGGCGACCTGGCGCCGCTGGCGCACCTGGCCTGCGTGCTGATTGGCGAAGGCCAGGCCAAGGTGGGCGGGCAGGTGGTGTCGGGGCGCGAGGCCCTGGACGCCGTGGGCCTGCAGCCCTTCGTGCTCGGCCCCAAGGAAGGGCTGGCGCTGCTCAACGGCACGCAGGTGTCCACCGCCCTGGCGCTGGCCGGCCTGTTCGGCGCCGAGGATGTGTTCTGCGCCGCGCTGGTGGCGGGCGCCTTGTCGCTCGAAGCCATCAAAGGTTCTGTCAAACCCTTTGATGCGCGCATCCACGCAGCGCGGGGGCAAAGCGGGCAGATCGCCGTGGCCGCCGCCGTGCGCGCCCTGCTCGAAGGCAGCGCCATCGACCCCTCGCACCCGCACTGCGGCCGCGTGCAGGACCCGTACTCCATCCGCTGCATCCCGCAGGTCATGGGCGCCTGCCTGGACAACCTGCAGCATGCCGCGCGCGTGCTGCGCACCGAGGCCAATGCTGCGTCGGACAACCCCTTGGTCTTCAGCGACACCGGCGAGGTGATCTCGGGCGGCAACTTCCATGCCGAGCCCGTGGCCTTCGCGGCCGACATCATCGCGCTGGCCGTGGCCGAGATCGGGGCGATTTCCGAGCGCCGCCTCTCCTTGCTGCTCGACCCCGGCCTGTCGGGCCTGCCCGCCTTCCTGATCCGCGACAGCGGCGTGAACTCGGGCTTCATGATCGCCCAGGTCACGGCCGCCGCGCTGGCAGCCGAGAACCAGTGCCTGGCCAACCCCAGCAGCGTCACCAGCCTGCCCACCTCGGCCAACCAGGAGGACCATGTGTCCATGGCCACCTACGGCGCGCGCCGCCTGCTGGACATGGTGCGCAACGCGGCGGTAATGGTGGGCATCGAGGCCATGTCGGCCGCGCAGGGCATGGAGTTCGACCGCTCACTGAAGTCGTCACCGCTCGTCGAGCAGCAGTTTGCCGATATCCGCCGCCGCGTGGCCTTTTTGGAGCAGGACCGCTACCTCGCGCCCGACATCGAGGCCATGCGCCTCTGGGCGCAGCAGAGCGCCTGGCCCGCGCCCTTGCTGCAATGCCTGCCCAGCCACGCAGCCTGATCCGAACACCCCTCAGCACCCCACACCGGAGACCGCCATGACCACCACCACCGACCCGCGCCACGACCCCAGCCGCATCATCCGCGCCCCGCGCGGCAGCCAACTGCACTGCAAGAACTGGCTCGCCGAAGCGGCCTACCGCATGGTGCAGAACAACCTCGACCCCGAGGTGGCCGAGCGCCCGCAAGACCTCGTGGTCTACGGCGGCATCGGCCGCGCCGCGCGCGACTGGCAGTGCTTCGACCAGATCCTGGCCTCGCTCAAGGAACTGAACGACGACGAGACCCTGCTCGTGCAATCGGGCAAGCCCGTGGGCGTGTTCAAGACCCATGCCAACGCCCCGCGCGTGCTGCTGGCCAACTCCAACCTGGTGCCCAAGTGGGCGAATTGGGAACACTTCAACGAACTCGACCGCAAGGGCCTGTTCATGTACGGCCAAATGACCGCCGGAAGCTGGATCTACATCGGCAGCCAGGGCATCGTGCAGGGCACGTTCGAGACCTTTGTCGAGGCGGGCCGCCAGCACTACAACAACGACCTGTCAGGCAAGTGGATCTTGACCGCAGGCCTGGGCGGCATGGGCGGCGCCCAGCCCCTGGCCGCCACGCTGGCGGGCGCCTGTTCGCTCAACATCGAATGCCAGCAAAGCAGCATCGACTTTCGCCTGCGTTCGCGCTATTTGGATGAGCAAGCCACCGACCTGGACGATGCGCTGGCACGCATCCAGCGCTACACGCAAGAGAAGAAGGCCATCTCCATCGGCCTCCTGGGCAACGCTGCCGACGTGCTGCCCGAGCTGGTCCAGCGCGCCCGGGCCGGGGGCATCAAGCCCGACCTCGTCACCGACCAGACCAGCGCCCACGACCTGATCCACGGCTA
>CAZRFF010000151.1:0-5820 GCA_964599265.1 uncultured Simplicispira sp.
GCCGCGCCATTCGAGCTTTTTGCTGTCGTCCTTGGCCGCGCCCTTGGCGGCGTCGGCAATCTCCAGCAAGCGTTCGGCGGCGTCGGGGCGGCGGTTGAGCACCACGTCTTCCACGCGCTCGCGCAGTTGGGGTTCGAGGTCGTCGTACACGCCCACCATGCCGGCGTTGACGATGCCCATGTCCATGCCGGCGGCAATGGCGTGGTACAGGAACACGGTGTGGATGGCCTCGCGCACCGGGTCGTTGCCCCGGAAGCTGAAAGACACGTTGGAGACGCCGCCCGAGATTTTGGCGCCCGGCAAGTGCTGCTTGATCCAGCGCACGGCCTCGATGAAATCCACCGCGTAGTTGGCGTGCTCCTCGATGCCGGTGGCGACGGCGAAGATGTTGGGGTCGAAGATGATGTCTTCGGGCGCAAAGCCCACCTCATCGACCAGCACGCGGTAGGCGCGTTCGCAAATCTCGATCTTGCGCGCGTAGGTGTCGGCCTGGCCCCGCTCGTCAAACGCCATGACGACGGCGGCCGCGCCGTAGCGCTTGATGAGCTTGGCCTGGCGCTTGAATTCGTCCACGCCCTCTTTCATGCTGATGGAGTTGACGATGCCCTTGCCTTGCAGGCAGCGCAGGCCGGCCTCGATCACCTCCCACTTGGAGCTATCGACCATCACCGGCACGCGGGCGATGTCGGGTTCGGACGCGATCAGGTTCAAAAACCGCACCATGGCGGCCTTGCTGTCGAGCATGGCTTCATCCATGTTCACGTCGATGACCTGGGCGCCGTTCTCCACCTGCTGGCGCGCCACCGACAGCGCTGCCTCGTACTGCTCGCCCAGGATCATGCGCGCAAAGGCTTTGGAGCCGGTGACGTTGGTGCGCTCGCCGACGTTGACGAACAAACTGCCCTCACCGATGAATACCGGTTCCAGGCCGGAGAGTCTCATGGGAGGAACGGATAAAGCGGTCATAAGCCCACCTGTAAAAACGGTCAGAAACAGGTGAGCGTCGTTGCGAAAGAACAAGGCCCCAAGCCTGACGGATGGCGATCCGCTGCAACGCTCCTTGGGGAAGGCTGGATTTTACCGGCTCTTCAAGCGCTGGTGCTTGCGCTGGGCGCTTGCGGCCCTAGGGCGGATGCGGGCAAACCAAACACCCGGTCAAAACCCCAGTTGAAAACAAAGGTGTAGCAGAGGAAAAAAGCGATCAGGCCCAAATCCATCACCAAGGCATCCCACAGGCTGATGCCAAACCACCACGCGAACATGGGCACCAGGGTCACGACCAGGCCGCCCTCGAACGCCAGGGCGTGTGCCAGGCGCAGGCGCAGGCTGCGGCCGTGCCGGCCCCGGCGCTTTTCCCAGCGCTCGAACACGGTGTTGAACAGCACGTTCCAGGCAATGGCTACCGCCGACGAGGCCACGGCCATGATGCCCGAATGCTCCACCCCCTGGCCCGTATAGCCCGCCAGCCCCCAGGTCACCACGGCGATGGCGATGATTTCGTAAATCGAGACATAGACCACACGGCGGCGAGCGCCCTGCAACCCGGGAGCAGGAGAAGTGGAAGACATGAAAAACCCAGCAACGGCGCAAACCGCTTGGTTGCAAAAAAGAAAGCGACCCGCACGGTTATGCAAACCGCGCATCATCCCAAAAAGCACCGGCCTTGGACAAGTGGGCGGCGCCAGCATATTCTCTGCGGCCTGCATTGACCCCACAAGGAAACCTACCATGTCGCAATCGCCCGCCACCGCTGGCAGCACCCACGCGCTCCCGTCTTACCTCGATCCCAACCACCTCGGCCCCTGGGGCATTTACCTGCAGCAGGTCGATCGCGTCACCCCTTACCTGGGCAGCCTGGCCCGCTGGGTCGAGACCTTGAAGCGCCCCAAGCGTGCGCTGATCGTGGACGTGCCCATCGAGATGGACAACGGCACCGTCGCCCACTTTGAAGGCTACCGCGTGCAGCACAACCTGAGCCGCGGCCCCGGCAAGGGCGGCGTGCGCTACCACCAGGACGTGACCCTGTCCGAAGTCATGGCCCTGTCGGCCTGGATGTCGGTGAAGAACGCCGCGGTCAATGTGCCCTACGGCGGCGCCAAGGGCGGTATCCGTGTCGATCCCAAAAAGCTCTCGCGCTCCGAGCTCGAACGCCTCACGCGCCGCTACACCAGCGAAATCGGCCTGTTCATCGGACCCACCAAGGACATCCCGGCGCCCGACGTGAACACCAACGGCCAGATCATGGCCTGGATGATGGACACCTACTCCATGAACACCGGCGCCACGGCCACGGGCGTGGTCACCGGCAAGCCGGTGGATTTGGGCGGATCGCTGGGCCGCGTGGAGGCCACGGGCCGCGGTGTGTTCACCGTGGGCTGCGAGGCGGCAGGGCGCATCGGGATGATCATCGAGGGCGCGCGCGTGGCCGTACAGGGGTTTGGCAACGTGGGCGGCACGGCCGGCCGCCTGTTTGCCGACGCTGGCGCCAAGGTGGTGGCCGTGCAAGACCATACCGGCACCATCGCCAATGCCAAGGGCATGGACGCCGCCGCCCTGCAGGCGCATGTGCAGCAAACGGGCGGCGTGGCCGGCTTTGCGGGTGCTGAGCCCATGGCCAATGCCGACTTCTGGGGCGTGGATTGCGACATCCTCATCCCTGCGGCGCTGGAAGGGCAACTGACCAAAGACAACGCCGGCCAGGTCAAGGCGAGGATGGTGATTGAAGGCGCCAACGGCCCCACCACCCCCGAGGCCGATGACATCCTGAACGACAAGGGCGTGCTGGTGCTGCCCGACGTGATCGCCAACGCGGGCGGCGTGACGGTGAGCTACTTCGAGTGGGTGCAGGATTTCTCCAGTTTCTTCTGGACCGAAGACGAAATCAACGCCCGCCTGGTGCGCATCATGAAGGAGGCCTTTGCCGCCATCTGGCAGGTGGCGCAGGACAACCAGGTCACGCTGCGCACGGCCACCTTCATCGTCGCCTGCAAGCGCATGCTGCACGCCCGCGAAATGCGCGGCCTGTATCCATGACATAAGCACTGGGCTGTGGCCCGCGGGCCACAGCCCTGGCGGCGCCACTGCCGCTTGTCCGCCATGCGCTGCCACTGAACCAGCCCGGCCACATTTGCTTACCGCCATTCGCATTTGGTAGCTTTCTTGGCCGCGCCCAACGGGAACACTCCGTCTATTCAAGAGGAGATGTCCCGTGGCAATTCCATCACTGCGCAGCATGCTGGCCCGCTGGGTGTTGCGCCGCCTGCGCACCGCGCGCGATGTGGCCCACCTGGCCTACCGCCTGCATGGCCGCAAGACCGCACTCATCGACCGCCGAGGCAGTTTTACCTACGCCAGCCTGCAGGACCGCGTGCTGCGCCTGCATGCCTGGATGCAGGCGCAGGGCGTGCGCAAGGGCGACATCGTCTTTACCTGGCTGCCCGAAACCGGTGAGCAGTACGAGACCCGGCTCGCCACCTACGAGAACGGTGCGATTTTTGCCAGCTTCCACAAGCACCTGCCTGCGCTGGCCGTGCTGGACATGCTGGAGCGCCTGCGCCCGGCGGTCTTCATCCACGACCCGCAACTGAGCCGCAGCATCCTGCCCGTGGTGCGCGAGCGCTGGCCCGCCATGCGTGTGCTGGCGCTGGGTATGGCCTACGAAAGCGCCCTGGCCGCCCACATGCCGCAGCGCGGGCGCGAGCCGGTGCACGAGGACGACGTGTTTGCCCTGCACATGACTTCGGGCACCACCGGCCTGCCCAAGAGCATCGGCTACACGCACCGCAAGTACCTCGACAGTGTGCGCCTGATCAGCCAGGCCATCGACTTCAGCCGCCCCAAGGGTGCGGCGCAGGACGTGAACATGCTGGGCACGCCGCTGACCGGGCCGGGCTCGGGCCTGGTGCTGCCCACCCTGCTGTCGGGCAGCGCCTTGCTGATGCCCGAGAACTTCCATGCCGAAACCCTGGCGCAGCTGATTGCCCGCCACCGCGTGACCCGGGCCTTCCTGTCGCCCTCGGCCATCATTGACCTGCTGGACGCCCCCGATCTGGCGCGGTACGACCTGTCCTCGCTGTGCCATGTGCCCTACGGCTCGGAGATGATGCCCGCCGCCAAGGTGGCCGAGGCCGTGCGCCGCTTTGGCCCCATCTTCCAGCAGGGCTACGGCTGCCTGGAGGCCCTGCCCCCCATCACCTGGCTGCTGCCGCACGAGCATGTGGACGCGGCGGGCGAACCCGTGGCGCTGGATATCCTGGCCTCGGCAGGGCGCGTGGTGGCCGGGGTGGAAGTGGTCATCCGCGGAGACGACTTCCAGCCCCTGCCCGCCGGGCAGACCGGCCTGATCACCGCACGCACGTCCGTGGCCTTCGAGGGCTACTGGAAAGACCCCGAGCGCACCGCCGAAACCCTGCGCGATGGCTGGGTGGTGATGGGCGATGTGGGTTACTTCGACCGCCACGGCTACCTGCATGTGCTGGGCCGCACGGCCGACCGGGTGCAGCGCGCGGGCCAGTGGATCAACCCGCGCGAGGTGGAGGAGGAGGCCCACTGCCACCCCGCCGTCAAGGAAACCTGCCTGGTGCAGCATGGCTCCCAGGCCGTGCTGGTGTTCAGTCCGCGCCATGGGCAGCGCAACGCGCTGTCCAACCCCGAGGCGTGCGCGGCGCTGGAGCGTGAACTGTTCCAGCACATGGCCAGCGCGCTGCCGCAGTCCCTGCAGCCCGACCGGGTGCACCTGGTGGCGGACATTCCGCGCAGCTTTCTGAACAAAATGCTGCGCCGTGAAGTGCGCGCGCTGCTGGACGGCAATGCCGCCCCCACCTGGGCCACCGCGCCCGACAAGGTGGCCGCATGATGCCCGCCCCTCCCCGCCTGGGCACGGGCACCAAGCTCAGCTACGCCGTGGGCAACGTGGGGCTGCAGATGCTGGTGGCCGCCATGAGCTTTCTGCTCATGATCTTCTACACCGACGTGGCGCTGGTGCCGCCCGCCGTGGCCGGGGCGGCGCTGATGGTGGGCAAATTCTGGGATGCCGTGAACGACCCGCTGTTCGGCTGGATCAGCGACCGCACCCGCTCGCGCCATGGGCGCCACCGCGTGTACCTGCTGTACGGCGCGCTGCCGCTGGCCCTGGTGGCGGCGGCGGTCTGGATGGTGCCCCCAGGGCTCAGTCCGCTGGCGGCCTTTGTCTGGATTGCGCTGACCTACACGCTGTTCGACACGCTGATGACGCTGGTGCAGTTGCCCTACTCGGCACTCGCCACCGAACTGACCCTGGACTATGACGAGCGCACCAGCCTGACCGCTTTTGCCTCCATGGGGGCGCTGCTGGGTTTTGTGGGCGGCAGCGTGCTCATGCCGCTGCTGGTGCGCGCCGCCCCCGACGCCCGCACCGGCTACGCGCTGGCGGGCAGTTGCTTTGGTGCCTTTGCCGGGCTCTGCGTGGCCTGGGTGGCCTGGCGCGTGCGTGAACCGGCGCACTGCATTCAGCCCCCGGCGACGCACCCGCAGGTGTCCATGGCGGCGTCCGTGCGGCGCACGCTGCAGGTCACGCTGCGCAACCGCCCCTTTGTGCTGCTGGTGGGGGCCGTGGGCCTGGTGCGTCTGGGCCTGACGCTGGTGCAGGGCGCACTGGCCTATTTTGTGGTGTACCGGCTGCAGGGCGACAAGAGCGATCTGCCGCGCTTCATGGGCATCTTGCTGCTGGTGGTGGGCGTGTCGCTGTTCGGCTGGAAGCGCGTGGTCGATGGCTGGGAAAAAAGCCGCACCTACGTTCTGGGCTTGCTGCTGTGCGCGGTGGGCCTGGTGGCGCTGTACTTC
>CAZRFF010000152.1:0-5812 GCA_964599265.1 uncultured Simplicispira sp.
CTGGCCAAAGTGCCGCGACAGGTCTTTGGCCGTGGCCTCGCCCACGTGGCGTATGCCCAGGCTGTACAGAAAGCGCGCCAGCGTGGTGCGGTGCGAGCGCTGCAGGGCGTCCAGCAGGTTTTGCGCCGATTTTTCGGCCATGCGCTCCAGGCCGGCCAGGGTGGGCAGGTCCAGCCGGTACAGGTCGGGGAGCTGCTGCACCAGGCCGCCATCGACCAGTTGATCGACGATTTTTTCGCCCAGGCCTTCAATGTCCATGGCGCGGCGCTGGGCAAAATGCAACAGGGCTTGCTTGCGCTGGGCAGCGCAGAACAGCCCGCCCGTGCAGCGGTGGTTGACCTCGCCGGGCTCGCGCACCACGCTGCTGCCGCACACCGGGCAGGCCGCGGGCATGCGGAAATTGGGCACATAGGGCTGGCGCGGCAAAGGCCGGCCCGCGCCATCGGTGGCGGCAGGCACACCGCCCACCACCTCGGGGATCACGTCGCCTGCCCGGCGCACGATCACCGAATCCCCCACGCGCACGCCTTTTTTGCGGGTCTCAAACAGGTTGTGCAGCGTGGCGTTGGTGACGGTGACGCCGCCCACGAACACGGGGGCCAGCCTGGCCACGGGCGTGAGCTTGCCGGTGCGGCCCACCTGCACATCGATGCCTTCGCAGCGCGTGAGCATTTCTTGCGCCGGGTATTTGTGCGCCACGGCCCAGCGCGGTTCGCGCGTTTTAAAGCCCAGTTCGCGCTGCAAATCCAGGCTGTTGACCTTGTAGACCACGCCGTCAATGTCGTAGGGCAGCCGATCGCGCTCGGCGCCCAGGCGCTGGTGGAACGCTGCAAGTTCTGCAGCACCCTGCACAATTTGCACCTGCGGCGCGACCGGAAAGCCCCATTGTTTCAGGCGCTGCAGCAGGGCGTAATGGGTGCCGAACTGGGGGCCGCCATCGGCCACGGGCGTGGCTTCGCCCAGGCCATAGGCAAAGAACGACAGGGGCCGCTGCGCCGTGATGCCCGAATCCAGCTGGCGCACCGCACCAGCGGCCGCGTTGCGCGGGTTGACAAAGGTTTTTTCGCCCCTCTCGCGCTGCCGTTCGTTGAGCGCGTCAAAGTCGGCACGGCGCATGTACACCTCGCCGCGCACCTCCAGCACGGGGGGAACACCCTGGTCGCCGCCCAAGGGCAGCGCCAAGGGGATCTGGCGGATGGTGCGGATGTTGTGCGTCACGTCCTCGCCCACTTCGCCATCGCCGCGTGTGGCGGCCCGCACCAGGCGGCCGGCCTCATAGCGCAGGTTCATGGCCAGGCCGTCGAACTTGGGTTCTGCCACGTACTCCACGGGCGGGGCCGAGGCATCCAGCCCCAGTTCACGGCGCACGCGGGCATCGAAGGCCTGGGCGCCGCTGGCCTCGGTGTCGGTTTCGGTCTGGATGCTGAGCATGGGCACGGCATGGCGCACCGGGGCCAGGCCTTGCATGACGGTGCCCATCACGCGCTGGGTGGGCGAGTCGGGCGTGACAAGCCCGGGGTGGGCCCCCTCCAGCGCCTGCAATTGCTGGAAGGCGCGGTCGTACTCGGCATCGGGAACGCTGGGGGCGTCTTGCACGTAGTACTCGTGCGCCCAGCGGTTCAGGCGTTCGCGCAGAGCTTCTATTTTGATAGCTGCTTGCGCCGATCCATCGGGCGTTGCAGCCGAAAACAACTCTGTTTGCGCATTCATGAGAACAGGCGCCGCGCCTGGGGCGAGCCGGCACACAGGTCGCGCCCATCGAGCTGGTCGTAGATCTGCTCCAGATCCACCGCAATGGGGTCCATGGCCATGGCGGGCAAGGTCTGGCCATTTTGGTCGCACAGCACGCCGTCCATGCCCTGGCACAGCGCTGCAGCCACTTCACGCAAGCGGGCAAATGGCTGTTCGCCGCGTGGCACATGGGTCACGTCCAGGCTCAGCACCAGTTCGCGGATGGCGGACTGCTCGGGGTCGTCGGACAGGGCCGCCTGGGTATCAAACGCAATGCTCAGCAAGGGCGCCTGGCCGGGCGTGCCCGAGGGCAGCACCAAACGCCCGGGAAGCGCGCCAGGCACGAAGCCCAGGTGCGCAGCCGCTTGCTGGACGTAGCCGGGGCTCCACGCGGCTTGCTGCGCCACCACCAGAAAGGCCAGTTGCGCATCGTGCTCGCTGGCAAATTGGTCGAGCTCGCGCGCACGTGCCACGGTGTGCAGCATGTCGGGGAACTCGGCCGCAGCGCCCAGCGCATCGGCAAAGGCCTGGGTTTTCATGACGAATTCAGAAAATTCGATCTGGTTGAGCGCGCCCGTGCGGTTGGCCATTTGCACGCCGGCCTGAAAGCCGCGGTACCACTGGCCCGGAGCCGGAAATTCCCAATGGCCTGTCGCGTCGTTCTGCCCTTCGATGGCGAAGGGCTTGCTGCCTGCACGCCGGGTGGGCGGGAACTGCGCCAGCGCCGCCTCGCCCGAAACATGCTGCTCGGGCACGATGGTGGCGATGGCGTCGATGAGGGAATCGAGCACATACCAACGCTCGGCCGTGGCCGCCACCGCGTGTGGGACAGCCAAGGCCGCGCCGCCTTCGGCGCCCAGGTCGGCAAACACCGGATCGTCGGCACCGCCCTCCCAGGCAGGCGCATCGCCTGCGGGCAGGTCGTGGCCCTCCAGGGCGGGCTCCAGGCGTTGCTGGTTTTCAGGGTGCACGGGGTTGTCGGGCGGCAGGGCTTTGCGTGGGGTGTTGCGGTGGGCGGTCCAGGCGTTGTAGGCCACGATCAAGGCCAGCAGCACGCCGCCGATGATGGCCAAGCTGATTTGCAGGGTGCTCATGGTGCGGGAAAAAAAGAGGTGTCAGGCATCGGCCATGGACAGGGCAGATTCCATATCGACCGCAACGATACGCGAAACGCCCTGCTCCTGCATGGTCACGCCAATGAGTTGCTGGGCCATTTCCATGGCGATCTTGTTGTGGCTGATGAACAGGAACTGGGTGCTTTTGCTCATGCTGGAGACGAGTTTGGCATAGCGCTCGGTGTTGGCATCGTCCAGCGGCGCGTCCACCTCGTCGAGCAAGCAGAACGGCGCGGGGTTGAGCTGGAAAATGGCAAACACCAGCGCGATGGCGGTCAGCGCCTTTTCGCCGCCCGAGAGCAGGTGGATGGTCTGGTTTTTCTTGCCCGGCGGCTGGGCCATGACCTGCACGCCCGAATCGAGGATTTCCTCCCCCGTCATGATCAGCTTGGCCTGGCCGCCGCCAAACAGCTCGGGGAACATGCGGCCAAAATGGGCGTTGACGGTGTCAAACGTGCCCGAGAGCAACTGGCGCGTTTCGCCGTCGATCTTCTGGATGGCGGCCTCCAGCGTGCTCATGGCCAAGGTCAGGTCTTCGGTCTGCGCATCCAGGAAGGTTTTGCGCTCGCGCGCCAAGGTCAATTCATCCAGCGCGGCCAGGTTGACCGCGCCCAGCGCCGTGATTTCGCGGTGCAAGCGGTCGATGTCGCCCTGCAGGCCTTGCATGCGCACATTGCCTTCGGAAATGGACTGGGCGACGGCGGCCAAATCGGCCTCGGCGTCCTGGAGCAGTTGGGTGTATTGCTCCAGGCCCAGGCGGGCGGCTTGTTCCTTGAGCTGCAGGTCGGTAATGCGCTGGCGCAGCGGGTCGAGCGCGCGTTCAGTCTGCATGCGCCGCTCGTCGCTGGCGCGCAATTGGGCGGTCAGGCCGTCGTACTGGCTGCGGCATTCGCCCAGGGCGCGTTCGCGGTCCATCTTCAGGTTCAGCGCGTCCTGCAAGCCCCCTTGGGCGGCTGCGGCCGACAGGCGCGATTGTTCATCACGGGCGCGCTGTTCTTCGTCCTGCAAGGCCCGGGCCTGCTGGTCGGCCGTCTCCAGCGTGCGCGAGAGTTCGGCGCGGCGCGCCGCCACGCTGCGCTGCGAGAACTGCGCCTCTTGCGCGCGCCGCTCCAGGCTGCGCTGCTGCTCGCGGCATTCGTTCAGGCGCCGCTCGGCCTCGATGACGGCATCACCCAACTGCGCTTCGCGCTCCTGGCTGTCGGCCAGTTGCATGTCCAGTTCTTCAAACCGGCCTTCGGCCGCCACGCGGCGCTCTTGCAGATCGGCCAGCAGGGCCTGCACTTCGGCCAGGTCGCCGTCGATCTGCTGGCTGCGCGCACGGGCCTGCTCGGCCTGCTGCGACAGGCGCAGGGTTTCTACCTGCAAGCTGTGCGCGCTGGCCTGGGCCTCGCTGGCCTCGCGCCGGGCGGTGACCAGGCGGGCGGAGGCATCGGCATACGCGGCCTCGGCGCGCACCAGGGCGCTGCGCGATTCGTCGCCAATGAGCTGCTGGGCGCGCAGTTCTTTTTCCAGGTGCTCGATTTCCTGCGCGCGCGCCAGCAGGCCGGCCTGCTCGGAGTCCTGCGCGTAGAAGCCCACGCTGTGCAGCCCCACGGCATGGCCGCTGGGCACGTAAATGGTTTCGCCCGGCTGCAGCTGGCCGCGCTGGGCCAGGGCTTCGTCCAGGCTGGGCGCCGTGTAGCAGCCTTGCAGCCAATCGGCCAGCAGGGAGCGCAAGCCTTCGTCGGACACGCGCAGCAGGCTGGAGAGGCGCTGCCAGCGGCCCGCGGGCTCCGGTGCGGCCGGTGCGGCAGGTTTGCTGTAGAAGGCCAGGCGGGCAGGCGGCGCATCTTGCCCCTGGCTGCCCAGGAAGCCGCGCACCATGTCGAGCCGCCCTACTTCGAGCGCGCCCATGCGTTCACGCAGGGCGGCTTCCAGCGCGTTCTCCCAGCCGGGTTCGATGTGCAGGCGCGTCCACAGGCCCTGCAGGCCTTCCAGTCCGTGGCGCTCCAGCCAGGGCTGGAGCTTGCCCGAGACCTTGACCTTCTCTTGCAGCGCCTTGAGCGCTTCCATGCGCGCCGCCAGATCGGCCTGGCGGGCGCTTTCGGTGTTGACCGCCTCTTGGCGGCTGCGGCGTTCGTCGTCCAGGCGGGGGACGCTCTCTTGCAGCTCCACCAATACGCCTTCGGCCAATTCGGCCAGCTCGGAGGCTTCGGCCAACTGCGCCTGCAGTTGCGCCAGACGGACTTCATCGGGCGCAGCCAGGGCGTTGCGGTCCATGCGCAAACGCTCGTGGCGCGTCTCTTGCTGGCGGCTTTGTTCGTCGATGCTGCGCTGCTCGGCCGCCAGCACCTGGATTTGCTGCTGCACCTGCACCACGGCCGTGCGCTGCGTGCTGGTGCGCGATTGCGCCTGGCGCAGGGCGTCTTCCAGTTCGGGCATGCGGGCGGCCTGCTCTTCCACCTGCGCGGCCAGGATTTCGGCCTGCTCCTCGGCGTCCATGCCGGCGCCTTCCAGGGTTTCGAGCCCGGCGGCCGCTTCTTCCTTGCGGGCGGCCCACTGGGTGATCTGCTCGGCCAACTGCGCCAGGCGCTGCTCCACGCGCTGGCGGCCTTCGACCACGTAGCGGATTTCGGCCTCCAGCTTGCCCACCTCGGCGGTCGCTTCGTACAGCTTGCCTTGGGCCTGGTTGACGGCATCGCCCGCTGCGTAGTGCGCCTGGCGGATGGTTTCCAGGTCGGCCTCCACATGGCGCAAGTCGGCCATGCGGGCTTCCAGGTCGTTCACGGCCTGCAGGCCTTCGGTGCGCACCTTGTCCTGCTCGGCTTCGGCGTCGGCCCGCTTCAAGAACCAGAGTTGGTGCTGCTTGAGCGTGACATCGCCCTGCAAGGCGTTGTAGCGCGCGGCCACCTCGGCCTGCTTTTCCAGTTTTTCGAGGTTGGCGTTCAGCTCGCGCAGGATGTCTTCCACGCGGGTGAGGTTCTCGC
>CAZRFF010000153.1:0-5792 GCA_964599265.1 uncultured Simplicispira sp.
TGCATGGCAAAGGGGTGTTTGCGCTGCAAGACATTGCCGAGGGCGAGGTCATCATCGAATACCTGGGCGAGGTCATCACCTGGCAGGAGGCGCAAGACCGCCACCCCCATGACCCCGCGCAGCCCAACCACACCTTTTACTTCCATGTGGACGAAGACCGCGTGATCGACGCCAACGTGGGCGGCAATGCCGCGCGCTGGATCAACCATTCCTGCGACCCCAACTGCTATGCCGATGAGCAGGACGGCCGCATCTTCATCACCGCGCTGCGCAACATCGCCGCGGGCGAAGAGCTGCATTACGACTACGGCCTCATCATCGACGAGCGCTACACCCCCAAGCTCAAGGCCGAATACCCCTGCTGGTGCGGCGCCAGCAGCTGCCGCGGCACGCTGCTGGCCCCCAAGCGCGGCTGGGCGCCGCCCCACCCGGACAACCGTGCACCATCCCCAGGCGAAAAACCTGCGCGCAAAGGCCGCAGCGCATGAGCACCCCACCCACCCTGCAAGCCAGCGCCGAAGCCCTGTGGCAGGCCGTAGCCCCCGAGTGGCCGGATTTTTCCGTCGAGGTGCTGCCCAGCATCGACTCCACCAACACCGAACTCATGCGCCGTGCGCGCGCGGGCCGGTGCGAGCGCGTGCTGCTGGTGGCCGAACAGCAAACCGCAGGGCGCGGGCGCGTAGGCCGGCCATGGCGCAGCGCGCCGGGGGCATCGCTCACCTTTTCGCTGGGCCTGCCCCTGGCCCCGAGTGACTGGTCTGGCCTGTCGCTGGCCGTGGGCGTGAGCGTGGCCGAAAGCCTGCAGCCTGCCGTGCCCGCGCCGGGCGCCGGGGAGCGTATCGCCCTCAAATGGCCCAATGACCTGTGGCTGGGCGGCGTCCAGGGCGACCGCAAGCTGGGCGGCATCCTGGTGGAGACGGCCAGCTTCGTCGGCCAAGCCGCCAGCCCCCCAGGCACCCTGGGTGAGCGCTACGTGGTCATTGGCGTGGGGCTGAACGTGCTGCCGCCCGAAGGCGATGGCTTGTCCATCCCCGGGGGCAGCCTGCAAAGCGTCGAGCCCGGCCTGGATGCGCCCACCGCCCTGCTGCGCGTGGTGCCGCCCCTGGTGGCCATGCTGCAATCCTTCGCCCTCTACGGCTTTGCGCCCCTGCAGCCCCGCTTTGCCCTGCGCGACGCCCTGGCCCAGCGCGCGGTGCGCCTGAGCGACGGCACCGAGGGCGTGGCCCAAGGCGTTTCGGACGAGGGCGCTTTGCTCGTGCATACTGCCCAGGGCATGCAGGCCATCACCAGCGCCGAAATCAGCGTGCGGCCCCAGACCTGACCCTTTTTTACCCACCACGACCGCCCATGCTGCGCTTTGTCGCCATTTTGTTGCTCTTGGCCAATATCGGCTACTACGCCTGGACCCAGGGCCACCTGGCCGAATGGGGGCTGGCGCCCGAATCCCAGAGCGAGCCCCAGCGCCTGCAGCAGCAAATCCAGCCCCAGGCCCTGCGCATCGTGGGCGAGAAGCCCGCCGCCGCGCCTGCGGCACCGGCAGCGCCGCCAGTGGCCACACCCACGCCAGCGCCCGCCGCCGATGCCGGCGCACCCGGCGCCAGCACAACGGCCGCGGCCAGCGATGCAGCCCACCCGGCGGGCGAATGCCTGCAGGCGGGTATTTTTGACGAAGAACAGGCCAAGGCCCTGCGCCGCGCCGCCGCCGACCTGCCAGCCGACCGCTGGGAACTGCAGCGCACCACCATGCCGGGCCGCTGGATGGTCTACATGGGTAAATTTGCCGACGCCGATGCGCTGGCCAAAAAGCGCGCCGAACTGCGTGAACTGGGCGTTTCGTTCGACCGCCCCGGCAATCCCAGTTTCGAGCCCGGCCTGTCGCTGGGGCGTTTTTCTACCGAAGAAGCCGCCCAGCGCGGGGTGACCAACCTGGCGGCCAAAGGCGTGCGCAGCGCCCGCGTGGTGCAAGAGCGCGCCGACACCCCCGGCTACATGCTGCGCCTGCCGGCCGTGGACGACGCCCTGCGCGCCAAACTCTCCGTGCTGCGCCCCGCGCTGGCGGGCAAAACGTTCAGGCCCTGCTCTTGAGGGCGTCTTCCGGCTCGCGCAGCGGAAAGCGCACCGTGAACCGCGCTCCGGGGGGGTGCTGGCCCGGCCGGGCGTCTTCCACAATGATCTCGGCGCCATGCTGGCGCGCAATTTCCTGCACGATGGGCAGGCCCAGGCCCGAGCCGTCGGCCTCGGTGCCCAGGGCGCGGAAGAACGGCTGAAAAATCAGCTCACGGTCCGCCTCGGGCACGCCGGGGCCGTTGTCTTCCACCTGCAAAAGCAGCACGCGGCCAAAGGCATCGCTGAGCACGCGCACCGTGATCACGCCAGGCCGCTGGGTGCTGGAGGGGGTGTAGTTGATCGCGTTGTCCACCAGGTTGCGCACCAGCTCCTTGAGCAGCGTCAGGTTGCCCACCAGCATCACGCCGGGAGAGCCCGGCCCCGCACCGTCGTAGCCCAGGTCGATGCGCTTGTCCAGCGCGTGCGGCACCGAATCGCGCACCACGTCCATGGTCAGGCGGGCCAGGTCACAGGGTTGGTGCGCTATGTGCACGCCGCTGGACTCGGCACGCGCCAGCGCCAGCAGCTGGTTGACAGTGTGCGTGGCGCGCATGGTGGAGCGCCCGATCTGCTGCAGCGAGCGTTTGAGCTCTTCGGTGCTGGTGCCATCGCGCTGCGCCAGGTCGGCCTGCATGCGCAGGCCTGCCAGCGGGGTCTTGAGCTGGTGCGCCGCATCGGCCAGAAAGCGCTTTTGCGTGGCCAGGGATTCGTTCAGGCGCGTGAGCAGATCGTTCACCGAATCGACCAGGGGCGCCACCTCCAGCGGGACGGCCTTGTGGTCCAGCGGTGAAAGATCGTCGGGCTTGCGGGCGCGGATGCGCTCTTCCAGGCTGCTGAGCGGCTTGATGCCGCGCGCCAGCGCCAGCCACACCAGCAGCACGGCCAAAGGCAGGATGACGAACTGCGGCAGCATCACGCCCTTGATGATTTCGGTGGCCAGCACGCTGCGTTTTTCGCGCGTTTCGGACACCTGCACCAGCGCTCGCGGATCGCCCGGCAGCGGCAGGCGCACCCAGATGTAGGCCATGCGGACGGGCAGGCCGCGCAGCTCGGCGTCGCGCAAGCGCACTTCGCCCGAGGCGGGTACGTCGTCGTCGGTGGGCAGGGGCAGGTCGCGCTCGCCCGAAAGCAACTCGCCGCGCGGCCCGAGCACCTGGTAGAACACGGTGTCTGCGTCGTCGGCGCGCAAAATCTCGCCTGCGGGCTGGGGCAGGTTGAACAGCGGCTTGCCGTTTTGCACTGAAACCAGCTGTGCCAGCGCATGGGCGTTGTAGATGAGCGCGCGGTCGAATGGCTTGTTGGCAATGCCCTGCGCCACCAGCCAGGTCAGGGCCAGGCTCACGGGCCACAGCAGCAGCAGCGGCGTGAGCAGCCAGTCCAGAATCTCGCCAAACAGGGAGCGCTGCTCGCGCTGGAAGACTTTCATGGATGTGGTGCTTTGCGCGTGGGGTCAGTGCCTCTGCCCCACGCAAGGCATCAGCCTGGAATCTTTTCCAGGCAATAACCCAGCCCACGCACCGTGGCGATGCGGATGGGGCCGCGCTCGATCTTCTTGCGCAGTCGGTGGATGTAAACCTCGATGGCGTTGTTGCTCACCTCTTCGCCCCACTCGCACAGGCGTTCGACCAGTTGGTCCTTGCTCACCAGGCGTCCGGCGCGCTGCAGCAGCACCTCCAGAAGGCCCAGCTCGCGCGCCGAGAGTTCGATCATCTTGCCGTCGATGGTGGCCACGCGCCCCGCCTGGTCGTACACCAAAGGCCCATGCTTGATGGTGCTGCTGGTCGTGCCCATGCCGCGGCGGGTGAGGGCGCGCACCCGCGCCTCCAGCTCCTGCAGCGAAAACGGCTTGGCCATGTAATCGTCGGCACCGTAGTCCAGGCCTTTGACGCGCTCCTCCACGCTGTCGGCCGCCGTGAGGATGAGCACCGGCAGGGCAGAGCCGCGCCCGCGCAGGCGCTTCAAGACCTCCAGCCCGTGCAGCTTGGGCAGGCCCAGATCGAGGATGAGCAAATCGAACTCGTTGTTCGTCATCAGCGCGGCGTCGGCCTCGGTGCCGCTGGACACATGGTCCGCCACGGCGCCCGACCCGCGCAAGGTGCGCAGCAGGCCATCGGCCAGCACCTGGTCGTCTTCGGCAATGAGGATGCGCATGGGGGTGTCTCCTGTACTTTGGTTCGATTTTAAAACCTGGGTCTGCGCGGTGGCGAAGTCCGGTGGGTTTTTAGCGCCCCTGCGGTTTTATACCGCCCCACCCACATACGCCTCCAGCCCCAGCGCCACCACCGTGGCCACTTCGGCGCCCACCTCGGCGCGGAATTCGGCTTCTGCCTGCGCCACGGCGCGCTGGAATGCCTGCAGCCAATCCAGCCCCAGCGCCGTAAAGCGCACGGTGCGGGCGCGGCCATCGTGCGGGTCGCGTTCGCGCACCACCAGGCCCCAGGCTTCGCACTGGTTCACCAGGTCGGCCATGGATTGCTTGGCCATCCCGGCGCGGTCGGCCAGGTCGGTCAGCCGGTCGCCCTGCAGCGACAAATGCCGCGTGATGTGCACATGTGCCGCCCCCACCTGGTTGCGCGCCGCCAGATTGGACAGCGCCAGCGGCGCCCATTCCCCCTGCGCCATGAGCTGCAATACGCGTGCATCAAAGCGCCGCATGGCGTGGCCCAAAAGCCGCCCCAGGTGGATTTGGCGCCAATCATCGAAAGCAAGGGGGGCGGTGTGTGGCATATCTTATATTGTCAGCCAAACTGACTAAAAAATCCATTGCATCGTTTATGGTTTGGCATAAACTACTGTTCACACATACAGACTGTTCATTGAAACAGTTATTTTTGAAAGCAGCAATGGCCACCTCAAGGAGCAAACCCATGGACGCACCCGTCAAGCCCACCGCAGACCAAACCGAAAAAGCCAAGGCCCTGCAAGCCGCGCTGGCGCAAATCGAAAAACAATTCGGCAAAGGCACCATCATGCGCCTGGGCGAGGGCGAGGCGATCGAGGACATCCAGGTCGTCTCCACCGGCTCGCTGGGCTTGGACGTGGCCCTGGGTGTGGGCGGCCTGCCGCGCGGCCGCGTGATCGAAATCTATGGCCCGGAAAGCTCTGGCAAGACCACGCTCACCCTGCAGGTCATTGCCGAAATGCAAAAAATCGGCGGCACCTGCGCCTTTGTCGACGCCGAGCACGCCCTGGACGTGCAGTACGCCAACAAGCTGGGCGTGCGCCTGCCCGACCTGCTCATCAGCCAGCCCGACACCGGTGAGCAGGCGCTGGAGATCGTGGACAGCCTGGTGCGCTCGGGTGCGGTCGATCTGATCGTCATCGACTCGGTGGCCGCGCTCACGCCCAAGGCCGAAATCGAAGGCGAAATGGGCGACCAGCTCCCCGGCCTGCAGGCCCGCCTCATGAGCCAGGCCCTGCGCAAGCTCACCGCCACCATCAAAAAGACCAATTGCACGGTGATCTTCATCAACCAGATCCGCATGAAGATCGGCGTCATGTTCGGCAGCCCCGAAACCACCACCGGCGGCAATGCGCTCAAGTTCTACGCCTCGGTGCGCCTGGACATCCGCCGCATCGGCAGCATCAAGAAGGGCGACGAGGCCATTGGCAACGAAACCAAGGTCAAAGTTGTCAAGAACAAGGTCAGCCCGCCGTTCAAAACCGCCGAGTTCGACATCCTCTAC
>CAZRFF010000154.1:0-2372 GCA_964599265.1 uncultured Simplicispira sp.
CCAGCGCCGTGGTGAGGTTGATGCGCTGCACCTCGCCGCCGCTGAGCGTGCGGCTTTGCCGGTCCAGCGTGAGGTAGCCGATGCCCACATCGCACAGGTAGCGCAAGCGGGTCTGGATTTCTTCCAGGATCAGGCGACGGGCCTGGGCATCGGCGCCGCCATCGTGCGCTTCGGCGGAGTGCGCCAGGCGGTCGCAAAAACGCCGCAGCCGCTCCAGGGGCAGCAGCATCAAATCGTGCAGGCACAGGCCGGGCAAGGCCTCCAGCTGCGCGCGCGTCCAGCCCAGACCCTGGGGCATGAAGCGCTGGGCGGGTGCCAGCACGGCATCGGCGTCCTCTTTGCTGCCCACGCGCCACAGCAGGCTCTCGGTTTGGAGCCTGGCGCCCGCGCAATCGGTGCAGGTGGTGTAGCTGCGGTACTTGGAGAGCAGCACCCGGATGTGCATCTTGTAGGCCTTGCTCTCCAGGTAGCCAAAGAACCGCCGTATGCCATACCACTGGCGGCTCCAGTTCTTGTCCTTGAAATCGGGCGTGCCCTCGATCACCCAATGCTGCTGCTCGGGCGTGAGCTTGTACCAGGGCGTGTCGCGCGGAATGCCTGCCGCCTCGGCGTAGCGCAGCAGGTCGTCCTGGATTTCCTTCCACGCCGGCGTCTGGATGGCCTTGATGGCGCCAGCGCGCAGGGTGAGCTTTTCGTTGGGAATGACCAGCCCCCAATCCACCCCGATGGCGCGGCCAAAGCCCCGGCAACTGGGGCAGGCCCCCACGGCCGAATTGAAGGAGAACATGGAGGCGATGGGTTCGGCATAGCGCAGATCGCTCTCGGGGCAGTGCAGGCCGGTGGAAAATTTCCACAACAGCGGCTCACCCACATACTGCAAGCAATACACCGCCATGCGCCCGCCGCCGCGCTGCAGGGCGGCTTCGATGGCCTCCATGGCGCGCACGCGCTCCACGCTGCCCAGGCGAAAACGGTCGGCCACCACGTCGAGCTGCTTTTTGCCATCCACCACGCGCTCGGCCTGCACCTTGGTGTAGCCGCTGGCCAACAGCCACTGCGCCAACTGCTCGGGCGTGGTGTCGGCGGGCAGTTCCACCGCAAAGGTGAGCACCATGCGCGGGTCGTTCAGCGCGGCCGACCGCTGCTGCAATTCGCCATAAATGCTGTCGGGGCTGTCGTGGCGCACGGGCAAGGCCGTGGCGCGGTCGAACAACTGGGCCGTGCGGGCGAACAGCAGTTTGAAGTGGTCGTTGAGCTCGGTCATCGTGCCCACGGTGGAGCGCGAAGACCGCACGGGGTTGGTCTGGTCGATGGCGATGGCCGGGGGCACGCCCTCGACCTTGTCCACGGCCGGTTTGTCCATGCGGTCGAGGAACTGGCGCGCGTAGGCGCTGAAGGTTTCCACATAGCGGCGCTGGCCCTCGGCGTACAGGGTGTCGAACACCAGGCTGGACTTGCCCGAGCCGCTGGGGCCGGTGACCACGGTCAGTTCACCCGTGCGGATGTCGAGGTCGATGTTCTGCAGATTGTGCTGGCGTGCACCGTGGATGCGGATCAGGCCTTGGGTCATGGTGGGGAAATGGAAAAATGGCAGGCCCCAGCATTCTAGAAAGCCCCCGGCCGCCCCGCAGCCCGTGCATGCAAAGCCCTGCCCTGGGCCCCACTACCTGGGTCAAGCCAATGGGGCGGCGTGCTGTGCCGCCACTTTCAGTTCAGCAAAATGGCTTCCAGTTCCTTGCAGGCACCCTTGCCCGCAGCCTCTTGGATCTTGGGCAGCAAATCAATGAGTTCAAGCAGGTTGCCGGCATGCTCCACCGACAGATTGAGCCTGAACCCCCGCAGCCCCAAACCCGCCGTGATTTGGGTGGCAAGGGCGCTGCCGCGCAAAAAGCGCTCCTGGTCGCTCAGCTCCATCGCCTCGGCGGCCTGGGACACCGGGGCGGAAGCATCGCCCACAGCCGACACCACCGAGCCCACAGGGGCCAGGTAGCCCAGGTCCACCAATGCCTGCACATCGTCCTGGGTGGTGCCCATGCCCGCGGTGGTGGCCAGCACCTGCGCGGCGGTTTTTTGGCCGTCGAACAGGATGAACATGGAGCGCTGCCGCGCCGAGATGCTCGGCGAGCGCTGCTTGAAAGCCTGCTGACCAGCCTCGGTCTTGGTGTATTGCATGTAAATCGCAACGATAGAAAACTTTATTAACGCCACACTACATCGATTTACATTCCAGGGCCAGTGGGGTTAGCCCCAACCAGTCGGCAAATCAACCGAAGCAATACACCCCAAATCTGCTTATTTGCTGGCTGCAGGTGCAGGTTCGTGGGCCTGCGTGGCCTCGGCGCCATGCTTTTCACCACCCATATCGATGTCGC
>CAZRFF010000154.1:2391-5774 GCA_964599265.1 uncultured Simplicispira sp.
AAAGCCCACTGCAAGTTTCCACATACCAATTTCCTTTTGAATGCCGGGCCATTTTGGACCCAAAAAAAGCCCTCTTGCGAGGGCTTGGTGAGTGGCCTGGGTGTTAATTAAAGCACCACAGGCCATCCCAACAACCGCTGGTCAGTCGCCAGCGTAGATGTCCACGTCCTTGGTTTCACGCACGAACAGCATGCCGATCACCAGGGTCATGCCAGCGACGATGATGGGGTACCACAGGCCGTTGTACATGTTGCCCGTCTGGGCCACGATGGCGAACGAGGTGGTGGGCAGCAGGCCGCCGAACCAGCCGTTACCGATGTGGTAGGGCAGGGACATGGAGGTGTAGCGGATGCGGGTGGGGAACATTTCCACCAGCATGGCGGCGATGGGACCGTACACCATGGTCACCAGGATGACGAGGTAGGTCAGGATGACGATCATCATGCCCTTGTTCATCTTGGCGGGATCCGCCTTGGTGGGGTAGCCGTCCTTCTTCAGGGTCTCGGCCACAGCCTTCTTGAACTCGGCGTCCTTGGCCTTGGCTTCATCGGCAGAAATGCCTTTGGATGCGTAGCTCTGGATCACGTCGCCACCAATCTTGATGACGGCGGGCGTGCCAGCAGGGGCCACTTCGTTCTCGTAGCTCACCGAACCGGCCGCCAGCACCTGCTTGGCGATGTCGCAAGAGCTGGTGAACTTGGCCGTGCCCGTGGGGTTGAACTGGAACGAGCACTCGGCAGGGTCTGCCACCACCACCACTTTGTTCTTGGCTTGTGCAGCGGCCAGGTCGGGGTTGGCGGCTTCGGCCAGCATCTTGAATGCAGGGAAGTAGGTCACGATGGCCAGGGCGCAGCCGGCCATGATGATGGGCTTGCGGCCGATCTTGTCCGACAGCGTACCGAAGATGACGAAGAAGGGCGTACCGATGACCAGCGCGGCGGCGATCATCAGGTTGGCCGAGACGGCATCGACCTTGAGCTGCTGCGTGAGGAAGAACAGGGCGTAGAACTGGCCCGTGTACCACACCACAGCCTGGCCGGCGGTCAGGCCGAACAGGGCAAGCAGAACGATCTTGAGGTTTTTCCACTGGCCAAACGACTCGGACAAGGGCGCCTTGGAGGTCTTGCCTTCGGCCTTCATCTTCTGGAATGCGGGCGACTCGGACAGCGACAGACGGATCCACACCGAGATGGCCAGCAGCAGGATGGACACGATGAACGGAATGCGCCAGCCCCAGTCGTTGAACACGGGCTCGCCCAGGAAGGTGCGGCAGCCGAGAATCACCAGCAGGGAGAGGAACAGGCCCAGCGTGGCGGTGGTCTGGATCCAGGAGGTGTAGGCGCCACGGCGGCCGTGCGGCGCATGCTCTGCCACGTAGGTGGCGGCACCACCGTATTCACCCCCCAGCGCCAGGCCTTGCAGCAAGCGCAGGCAGATCAGGATGACCGGGGCGGCCACGCCGATGCTGTTGTAGTTGGGCAGGATACCCACGATGAACGTGGAGATACCCATGATCAAAATGGTGACCAGGAAGGTGTACTTGCGGCCGATCATGTCGCCCAGACGGCCGAACACCAACGCGCCAAAGGGGCGGATGATGAAGCCCGCGGCAAAAGCCAAGAGGGCAAAAATGAAGGCCGATGTAGGGTCGAGGCCGGCAAAGAACTGCTTGGCGATGATGGCGGCGAGCGAACCGTAAAGGTAGAAGTCGTACCACTCGAAAACGGTGCCTAGCGAGGAGGCAAAAATCACCTTCCTCTCTTCCGGGGTCATGGGCCGCGCTGCGGCGCTTGCTGCCCCTTTGGCGGCTGATGCAGTAGCCATTGTTGTCTCCTGTGTTTATTGGAAAAACAGGCAACAAAAAATCACCTGTGCCGCGACTATGGTGGGCGCTACTGACATTGCTCTGACGCTTTTCTTACATAAATTGACGCGAAACTTTTGCAATCCTTACAACCCGAGTATTAACCCTTGGATCGTATTTTTCATTGCGAAAAATGAGGCTTGGCGAGGACTTAGAGGCCTTTTGAATGTCAGTGAAAACCCTAGTTCATTCATTTAAATATTTTTATTTTGCATAACTGTATCCGTAAGAGTTCGGTCAGTCCGAATTAGCACAATCAATTGGTGCACCGCAGCATATTGCGGTGCATTCTTGTCTGACGGGTATTTCCAAGGAGTGCATTTCATGAGTGACCCAGTGGTCCAAAAAATCCTCGCCCACCCCAAATACAAGGAGTTGCGCGCCCGGCGCAATCCCTTGGGGGTGGTACTGACTGTGCTGATGCTGGTCGTGTACTACGGCTACATCGGCTTGATCGCGTTTGACAAGGCCTTTTTGGCCAAGCCCATCGGTGCTGGCGTGACCTCGCTGGGCGTGCCCATTGGCATGGGGGTGATTGTTTTCACCATTGCCATCACCGTGTACTACGTGCGCATTGCCAACGACAAGTTTGACGCGCTGACCGAAGAAATCCTGAAGGACGTGACGAAATGAAGCGCGCCAAGACATTCGCCAGCAGCGCGCTGGCACTCGCAGGCCTGACGATGGCCAACATCGCCCAGGCAGCCGGTGGCGATCTGGGCCAGGCCGCCAAGCAGGAGACGAACTGGACGGCCATCGCCATGTTTGCCATCTTCGTGGCCGCCACGCTGTGGATCACCAAATGGGCCGCATCCAAGACCCGTTCGGCGGCTGACTTCTACACCGCCGGTGGCGGCATCACGGGCTTCCAGAACGGCCTGGCCATTGCGGGCGACTACATGTCGGCCGCATCCTTCCTGGGCATTTCCGCGGCCGTGATGGCTTCGGGCTACGACGGGCTGATCTACTCCATCGGCTTTCTCGTGGGCTGGCCCATCATCACTTTCCTGATGGCCGACCGCCTGCGCAACCTGGGCAAGTTCACCTTTGCCGACGTGGCAGGCTACCGCTTTGAACAAACGCCCATCCGCATGTTTGCGGCTTCGGGCACGCTCATCGTGGTCGCCTTCTACCTGATCGCGCAAATGGTGGGCGCCGGCCAGCTCATCAAGCTGCTGTTCGGCCTGGAATACTGGGTGGCCGTGGTCATCGTCGGCGCGCTGATGATGGTGTACGTGCTCTTTGGCGGCATGACGGCCACCACCTGGGTGCAGATCATCAAGGCCTGCCTGCTGCTGTGCGGCGTGACCTTCATGGCCTTCATGGTGCTGGCCAACTACGGCTTCAGCCCCGAGGCGCTGTTTGCCAAGGGCGTGGAGGTGCGCACGCAGATCGCCGCCAACACCGGCAAGACGCCCGAAGAGGCGGCCCGGGCGGGCCTGTCCATCATGGGCCCGGGCGGTTTCATCAAGGACCCCATCTCGGCCATCTCGTTCGGCATGGCGCTGATGTTCGGCAC
>CAZRFF010000155.1:0-1924 GCA_964599265.1 uncultured Simplicispira sp.
ATCAGTCCGCGCCACCTGGCGCGCTTGCGCACCATGCTGCAGCAGGCCCAAACCCAGGGCGCCGAGGTGCAAAGCCTGGATCCTGCGCCGGGCCAGGTGCCCGACCCCCAGGCCAGCGTGCAAGACGGCGGCACCAGCCGCCAGATGGCGCCCGTGCTGGTGTTTGGCGCCACTTCGGACATGCAGCTCATGCAGGAGGAAATTTTCGGCCCCGTGCTGCCCGTGGTCACCTACGACCGCCTGGACGACGCCATCGCCCACATCAACGCCGGGCCCCGCCCCTTGGCGCTGTATTGGTTTGGCAACGACAACCGCGTGCGCGACGATGTGCTTGCGCGCACCGTCAGCGGCGGCGTCACGGTCAACGACACCCTTATGC
Source organism: uncultured Simplicispira sp. (assembly GCA_964599265.1). Taxonomy (GTDB): domain Bacteria; phylum Pseudomonadota; class Gammaproteobacteria; order Burkholderiales; family Burkholderiaceae_C; genus Simplicispira. The sequence continues at coordinate 380 of CAZRFF010000155.1, forward strand.
ACATCGCCCACGACGGACTGCCCTTTGGCGGCGTGGGCGACAGCGGCTGGGGCGCCTACCATGGGGAGCTCGGTTTCTTGCGGTTCTGCCACCAGAAATCCGTGCTCGTGCAGTCGCGCTGGGCCATGGGTTCGCTGTTTTATCCCCCCTACGGCGCACGCTTTGACCAGGTCATGGCCCTCTTGCGCCGCTGGCTGTAAATTGCCTAGCAGATATTGCTGACAACGCCCCGTTGAAGGGGCGTTTCCAGTTTCGGCGAAAATGCCGCTCCATTTTGGTTTTTGTAACCCGTGTCACCGTTGGTGACCGGTCGGCTTCTCATGTCCAGTATCCAGGTCCGTCCCGCTACCCTTCGCGATGCCAAAGCCATCGCGCAAATCCACACCACCGCCGCGCAGGCCGCCTACAAAGGCGTGATCCCCGACGAACAACTCAAATCTTTTTCTGTCGAAAAACGCCAGGCCTACTGGCGCGAAGCCATCGAGTACTGCGAGCCGCAGGTGCAGGTGGCGGTGGAAGACGACAAGATCGTCGGCTTCGTCGGCTTCGACCGTTCGCGCGACGAAAAATCGCGCCCCACCACCGGCGAAATCTGGGCCATCTACGCTGCCCCCACACACTGGGACAAGGGCGTGGGCCTGGCCCTGTGGGACGCTGCCCGCGACGGCCTGGCCGAAGAGGGCTGCACCACCGTCACCGCCTGGGTGCCGTTGCGCAACGAGCGCGCGCTGCGCTTCCACGAAATGGCGGGCTTCAAACGCGAACTGTCCACGGCCAAGACGGCCTTGGTGGGTGGCGTGAAGATCGAAGAAATCCGCCTGCAACGGCCGGTCAACGGTTAAGCCGCCATGCTGCAGTGGACGGAGCAGGGCAACACGCACAGCGCCATCTGGCGCAGTGAAAGCGCTGTCCCCGCCCCGCGCCGCGTGGTGCTAGCCGACGACACACTCGCGGCCGATACCGCCCACCGCTTGGCCAGCGAAGGCACGGCCCTGCTGTGGCGGGGTGACTTTCAAAACGCCCGCCAACTGCTCGTGGCCTTGCAGCGGCGCATAGACCGCAAGCCCCCCAAGGCCGCCGCCAGGCAGGCCCAGAAATGGGCCCAGGCCAGCGCGGCCGAGCGCTTTCACCTGCACCGCCAGGCCCAGGCCCAGCGTGCGCGCATCCTGGGCGCATTGCTCATTGCGGTCGAAGGCGACTACACCATTGCCCTGCGCCGCGCCCCCGACTGGCGCACCGCCTGCCAGGAAGCCTGGGGCCCGCCCTCGGGCGCGCCCTGCGTGGTGGCGCTGCGTGAACTGCTGGGCATGGTGGGCGCGCACGAATGGCGCAAAAAAGGCGTGGAAATCCCGGCCCTGGGCGCTGCTCCGAACAACCGCATCCACCCGCACTACGGCGTTTTTTCGCCCGTGCGGGGTGAGTACATCGACCTGGTGGCGCAAGCACCGCTGCCATCGACAGACCTGGCCTTTGACATTGGCACAGGCACGGGCGTGCTCGCAGCCGTGCTGGCACGACGCGGCGTGCGCCGCGTGGTGGCCACCG
>CAZRFF010000155.1:1934-5759 GCA_964599265.1 uncultured Simplicispira sp.
CTTGGCCTGTGCGCAAGACAACCTGCAGCGCCTGGGCCTGCAGGGCCGTGTGGAACTGTTGCAGGCCGATTTGTTTCCCCCAGGCCGTGCGCCGCTGGTGGTGTGCAACCCGCCCTGGCTGCCAGCGCGCCCCGTATCGGCCGTCGAGCAGGCCGTGTACGACGAAGACAGCCGCATGCTGCGCGGTTTCCTGGCCGGTGTGCGCGGGCATCTGGCGCCCGGGGGCGAAGCCTGGCTCATCCTCTCCGATCTGGCCGAGCACCTGGGCCTGCGCACCCGCGAACAACTGCTGGGCTGGATGGCCGATGCGGGCCTGACCGTGCACGCCCGCCACGACATACGCCCGCGCCATGGCAAAACCCAGGACACCAACGACCCCCTGCATGCCGCACGCACGGCCGAGGTGACCTCGCTGTGGCGTTTGGTGGCACCATGAACCCCATAGCCGTTTGCGCCTGACGAACAGGCGTGAAGGCCTTTTTGCCATGACCTTGCTGCTTGCCCCCATGGAGGGCCTGCTCGACTTTGTACTGCGCGACGTGCTCACCCGTGTGGGTGGGGTGGATCGCTGCGTGTCCGAGTTCATCCGCGTCACCGGCACGCTGCTGCCCGAAAAGGTGTTTGTGCGCTACATGCCCGAGCTGCTCACGGGTGGGCGCACTTTGGCCGGCGTGCCGGTGCGCGCCCAACTGCTTGGTTCCGATCCGGTGTGCATGCACGAGAATGCGGCGCGCCTGGCTGCGTTGGGGCCCGAGGGCATAGATCTGAACTTTGGCTGCCCGGCCAAGGTGGTCAACCGCCATGGTGGCGGGGCGGCGCTGCTGCGCGAGCCCGAGCGCATTGCTGCGGTGGTCGCCGCGGTGCGCCGCGCCGTGCCCGCGCAACTGCCGGTATCGTGCAAGATGCGCCTGGGTTACGACGACGATAGCCTGGCCGTGGCCTGCGCCCAGGCCATGCAGGCAGGGGGTGCCTGCGAGATCGTGGTGCACGCCCGCACCAAGCAAGACGGCTACCGTCCCCCCGCGTATTGGGAGCGCATCCCGGCCATCTGCGATGCCGTGTCCGTACCCGTGGTGGCCAATGGTGAAATCTGGACAGTAGAAGACGCCCAACGCTGCCGCGCCGTTTCTGGCTGCAGCGCGCTCATGCTGGGGCGCGGCATGGTGGCCGACCCTGGCCTGGCCCGCGCCCTGCGTGCTGCCGATGCAGGCCGCCCCGGCCAGGACGCCGTGGCATGGGCCGACCTTTTGCCCCACCTGCACGATTTCTGGCGCCTGGTGTGCGCCCACCTGGGGCCGCACCAGCGGGCCGGGCGGCTCAAGCAATGGCTCAACCTGCTGCGGCGGCGCTACCCCGAGGCCGAGCAGGCCTACCAGCAGGTGCGCACGCTCACCGACCAGCGCGCCATCACCGCGTGGCTGCAGGCGCAAATACCTATGGCGCCCACCTTGCTATCGGTTTGCTAGCCCCTGGCGTCGATTCTGTCGGTATTACAATCACTCCCCTCCAAATACCTGACACCAAGGGGCCGCAGCGCTGCAGCCCCTTGCCTGTTCCCGCCTCCATGCACACACCGGCCCTCCGCAACCCTTGGATAGACACACTCAAGGGTATTGCTTGCATGGCCATCGTCTTGCACCACCTGGCCTTTTACGGCCCCATGTCCGATGCCGCCATGCCCCTGTTCCCGGGGCTGATGGCCTGGTTGTACGAGCATGGTCGCCTGGCCGTGCAGGTGTTTCTGGTGTTGGGGGGCTACCTGGCTGCCAGCAGCCTGGCGCCTGAGGGGCTGGCGCGTTTTGGCAGCGTTCCTGCATTGGTGGGCAAGCGTTTTGTACGCCTGGTGGTGCCCTATGCGGCCGCCTTGGTGGTGGCACTGGCGGCAGCCGCCTTGGTGCGCCCCTGGCTGGACCATCCCAGCGTGCCGGGTGTACCTGAATGGCCCCAACTGCTGGCCCATGCCTTGCTGCTGCAAGACCTGGTGGGCGAGGAGGCGCTGTCTGCGGGCGTGTGGTACGTGGCCATTGATTTCCAGTTGTTCGTGCTGACCGTGGCTTTGATGGCTGGGGTGCGCAGCCTGGGTTTGCCGCCAGCGGTGCAAAAACGGGGCACCCACGGGTTGGTGCTGGTGGGTGTGGCAGTGTCGCTGTGGGTGTTCAACCGCATCCCGGCGCTGGACGCGTGGGGCATTTATTTTTTTGGGGCTTACGGCCTGGGCATTCTGGCGTTCTGGGTCACGCGCGGGCGCCATGCCGGATGGTGGTGGCTGCTGGCCATGGCGCTGTTGGCATGTGTGGCCCTGGCGCTGGATTTTCGCAGCCGCATTGCCGTGGCCAGCGTCACGGCCCTGGCATTGGCCACGGTGCTGCAGCACGCACCTCCCAACCGCCTGGGTTGGGTGACTGAACGGCTGCAGGCATTGGGGCAAATGTCGTATTCGGTCTTTTTGGTGCACTTCCCGGTGTGCCTGGTGGTCAATGCAGTGTTCACCCAGTTGTGGCCCGAAGCCGTGCTGACCAATGCCCTGGGCATGGCGCTGGCGTTTGGGCTGTCGCTGGCGGCTGGGCGCTTGCTGTATGAGCGGGTGGAGCGCCGCACACCCACCTGGCGCTACACCCTGCGCTGGGAGGCCGGCATGCTGGGCATGGGCCTGCTGGCGTTCAAGGCCTCAGCCTTTGTGTGACCCTGGCACGGGTGGATGCCCCGTACTGCCAGCATCCATGGCCATGGGGGCGTGGCGTTTTTTGCGTTTGCTGTCGATGAACCAGGCCAAAAATGGCAAGAGCAGCATGGAGCCCGGAACCACCCAAATGAACAGGTAGGGGCTGACCGACGAGGCTGAACGCATCATCTGGCGCAGGTGGTGGCGGTCTTCGGTGCTCCAATGCCCCAGGCGCTTTTGGCGCAGCAGCCAAACGATAGAGCCGCGCATGATGGCCATCTCTTTGTGCAGACGGTCTTTTTCGCGGCTGTTACCGGCCAGGAACGAGCAAAACCACTCTGGCGCCTTTTCCATCCGCCTTTGAAAGGAGTGGGTGGAATTGGGATCAAAGCTGCCGGTTTTCAGGTGGCTGGGCGGGATTTTTTGGGGCATACGGTTGAAATTGTCGCCAAAAGAGGCGCTCAGCGGTGCAATTCGCCAGCACTTTCGGGCTGGTAGATGATATTTTTCACTTGCACGGTCATCATGCTGCCACCGGGGCCGGGCCAGGAGAGCTCATCACCCACCGACATGCCCAGCAAAGCGCTGCCCACGGGCGCAAAAATGGACACACGGTCGGCGCTGCCATCCATGTCGCGCGGATAGACCAGCGTGAGACGGAATTCTTTGCCCGTTTCGCGGATGGTGAACTGCACGGTGGAGTTCATGGTCACCACCGTGGGCGGAATTTCTTCCGGGGCCACCACGTCGGCCCGGTTGAGCTCGGCCTGCAAATCGGCTTTCCCCGGGAAGGCGCTGGCCGGCACGGCCGCGAGCAGGGCGTCGATGCGGTCAAAATCCAGCGAAGAAACGACGATGTTGGGTTTTTTGTTGGACATGGCTATCTCCGGGGTTTCCAGGTGGGACTGTAGTGCAAAGTCGGCCTTGAAGGGCAAGGTGTGGGCTTTATGCCCCATAAGTAAAAAACCCGCCAGCGCTGTGGCGGGTTTTGAGGGCTTCTGCCGCCGGGTCAGCGGCAGAGCGGATGGACGCTTTAAACGTCGCGGCGGGGCGAACCCGTGAACAGCTGGCGCGGACGGCCAATCTTGTACTCGGGGTCGGAGATCATTTCGTTCAGCTGGGCGATCCAGCCCACGGTGCGGGCCAGAGCGAAGATGCCGGTG
>CAZRFF010000156.1:0-5750 GCA_964599265.1 uncultured Simplicispira sp.
AGGGCCTGGTGCTGCCCTACCTGGACGTGCCCTTCCAGCACAGCCACCCCGACGTGCTCAAGCGCATGAAGCGCCCGGCCAGCGGCGAGAAAAACCTGGAGCGCATCCAGCGCTGGCGCGAAATCTGCCCTGAACTGGTGGTGCGTAGCACCTTCATTGCCGGTTTCCCGGGCGAGACGGAGCAAGAGTTCGAGCACCTGCTCGATTTTCTGCGCGAGGCGCAAATCGACCGCGCAGGCTGTTTTGCCTACAGCAACGTGACGGGCGCAGAGGCCAACCAGTTGCCCGGCATGCTGCCGCTGGAGGAGCGCGAGGCGCGCCGCGCCCGCTTCATGGCCGTGGCCGAAGGGGTGTCCGTGGCCCGCCTGCAGCGCTTGGTGGGCGCCACCATGCAGGTGCTGGTAGACCATGCCCCCGCCCATGGCCGCAAGGGGGCTGTGGGTCGCAGCTACGCCGATGCGCCAGAGATTGACGGCGTGGTGCACCTGCTGCCGCCCGCCAAGGCCAGCCACAAAATCGAGGTGGGCTCCTTCATTGACGCCCATATCCTTGCGGTGGAAGGGCACGATTTGGTGGCGCAGCCGGTTTGATTGCTATTATTTAAATAGCTTACGGCGCTTGCCGGACGGGTGTTGTGGCCCTAAAAGCAAAAAGGCTTCCCGAGGGAAGCCTTTTTGTTGCCAGCGGGGCGCATCAGACGCGCTTGCGGTATTCGCCCGTGCGGGTGTCGATTTCGATCTTGTCGCCCTGGTCTACAAACAGGGGCACTGCCACTTCAAAACCGGTGGCGATCTTGGCGGGCTTGAGCACCTTGCCAGACGTGTCGCCCTTGACGGCGGGTTCCGTCCAGGTGATTTCACGGTCCACGCTGGTGGGCAGTTCCACCGAAATGGCTTTGCCTTCGTAGAACACCACTTCTGCGGCCATGCCGTCTTCCAGGTAGTTGATGGCGTCGCCCATGTTGGTGGCTTCGACTTCGTACTGGTTGTATTCCTGGTCCATCCACACGTACATGGGGTCGGCAAAATAAGAGTAGTTGCACTCTTTTTTGTCCAGAATGACCTGGTCCATTTTGTCGTCGGCCTTGTACACCAGTTCGGTGTTGAAGTTGCCGATCAGGCTCTTGAGCTTCATACGGACGGTGGCTGCATTGCGGCCGCCGCGCGAATATTCGGTCTTGAGCACGACCATGGGGTCCTTGCCGTTCATGATGACGTTGCCGGCGCGGATTTCTTGAGCGATTTTCATAAACAATTCCCGGAGGGGTTGGGCCGCTCGATGCGCAGCCGGGTGACCCGAGGGTTTGCCGTGCCGGTGCATGTTCCGCGGCGGGATTGCGCTGGGCTACCGTACCAATGGTATGGGCCAATGCGCGCAAAACCCGGCATTTTACTCTGTTTTTGCGCGCACAAAATTCAGCAGCTGTGTGACCAGGTCATCCTGTGCCAGCAGGCGCTGGCGGGCTGCCTGGATGCAGGCGCGCCATTCGGCCAGCAATGGTGCATTGACCGTTGGCAGCGGGCCTTGCTCCAGGCCATTCCACAGGGCATGGAATTGCCGCAGCGATGGCGGGGCCTGCAGCCAATCCAGAAAAGCCCGCAGTTTGTCGTGGTGGGCGTTGTCGTGCTGGGGGTAAATCTGCCAGACCAAGGCTTGCCCCGCCCAGAGCGCGCGCACCAACGAGTCTTCGCCACGCACAAAATTCAGGTCGCAGGCCCAGAGCATCGCATCGAATGCATCCTGGGGCTGGTATGGCAGGTATGAAATGGATGGCTGATCGCGCAAGGCGCATGCGGCTTGCATGGCAGCGGTTGCCCGCCCGGGGGTGACGAGCCAGTGCGTGGGTTCTGAAGCGCTTTGCGCCAGCAAGCCGGGCAGGGCTGGGGGCTCGTAGCAAAACAGGGAGAACCAGCGTGCGCCAGGTGCTGCGCCGGGGTGGTGCTGGCGGCGCCATGCGGCCGTATCGAAATGCGCCTGGTGTTGTTCCAGATGCGCCTCACGCAGCACCCCCCCTGTGCCGGGCGTAAAGCCGGGGTAAAAAAACCATTTCATACCGCCAGCCGCGCCGCTGCCGTGGGCGGGCGAAGGCAGGCCGTGGCAGCGCCCCACATACGCTTCAGCGCTCAGGTATTCCAGGTTGATCCAGACGTAGGTCTGTCCTGTGGCGCGGGCATGCTGCGCACATCGCTCCACAAAATCGGGGCCGGGGTCGCAGCCAAAGGCCTCCACCAGCACCTGCGTGGGGGGCTCATGGGCTGCCGGCAACTGCCCAAAAGCGCGCACTTGCACCCCCGAGCAGCCCTGTGGCGCCAGCCATGCCAGGGCCGATGCATCGTCCACCCACAGCCGCACCTGCTGCCCGCGGTGGGCCAGGCCGGCGCACAAGCGCCAGCACACGCCAATATCGCCAAAGTTATCGATCACGCGGCAGAAGATGTCCCATGGGCGGGGAGGGGCCGGAGGCATGGCAGGAATGGCAGACAAGCGCATGGGGATGGATTGTCCCCGCAGCCACGGCACTTGCGCACAATAGCGCCATGCACCATGTCCACTCCGATGAATTGCTGGCGCAAGTAGCGGCCTTGCCCGCGCTGCCGGGCGTGTACCGCTACTTTGATGCGGCCGGGGCCTTGCTTTACGTGGGCAAGGCGCGCAACCTTAAAAAGCGGGTGTCCAGCTACTTCACCAAGCAGCACGGCGGCACGCGCATTGGCCACATGGTAGGCAAGATCGCCCGGCTGGAAACTACGGTGGTGCGCTCCGAGGCCGAGGCCCTTCTGCTGGAAAACAACCTCATCAAGTCGCAGCAGCCCAAGTACAACATCCTGTTCCGCGACGACAAGAGTTATCCTTTTTTAAAAATCACCGGCATTGCCGCCAAGGACGGGCAGGGCGATGCGCCCGGGCAGCGCTTTGCACGCATTGCCTACTACCGCGGCAGCATCGACAAACGCCACCGCTACTTCGGCCCCTACCCCAATGCCTGGGCCGTGAAGGAAACCATTTTGCTGTTGCAAAAGGTGTTCCGTCTGCGCACTTGCGAAGACACCGTATTTGCCAACCGCACACGCCCCTGCCTGCTCTACCAAATCAAACGCTGCACGGCGCCCTGCGTAGGCTACATACCACCCGAGGCCTATGCGCAGGATGTGGCCCATGCAGAAGCCTTGTTGCGCGGCGAAACCCAGGCCCTTTTGCAGGACCTGGAAGCGCGCATGTTGGCGCATTCCGAAAAGCTGGAATTTGAGCAGGCGGCCGAACTGCGCAACCAAATCCAGGCCCTGGCGCGCGTGCTGCACCAGCAAAGTGTGGAGACGGCCAGCGACCAGGACGTGGACATCCTCGCCGTGCGCGTGCAAGGTGGCCGGGCCTGTGTGAACCTGGCCATGGTGCGCGGTGGGCGGCACCTGGGCGACCGCCCTTACTTTCCTGCACAGCTGGACGATGCGGTGGGTGTGTACACCGCCGAAGCCTTGTCGGACGCGCCTGATGGTGCGGCAGACGGTGAAGCGCCCACCCCCACGGTAGAACAGCAGGTGCTGGAAGCCTTTTTGGCCCAGCATTACCTGGGTGTACCCATGCCGGGCGTGCTGGTCACCAGCGAGCCCGTGGCTCCCGCTTTGCTGGCGGCCCTGGCGCAGCAAACCGGGGTCTGGCCGTGCACCAGCCGCGTGGGCAACGGCGCACCTGGCTGGAGATGGCGCAGCACAACGCAGCCATCCAACTCACCCGCCTGCTGGCCGAAGAAGGCTCGCAACAGTCGCGCACGCGACAATTGGCCGAAGCGTTGGATCTACCCACCGACCATTTGGATGCTTTGAGCATCGAATGTTTTGACATTTCGCACACATCGGGCGAGGCCACGCAGGCCTCTTGCGTTGTGTTCAAGCAACACAAAATGCAAAGCAGTGAATACCGCCGTTTCAAGATCGAGGGCGTGACGGGTGGGGACGATTACGCCGCCATGCGCCAGGTGCTGGAGCGCCGCTATCGCCCCGTGGCCGAGGCCCAGCGCGAGGCGGGGGGCGCTGAACCTGCAGAAGGCCAGGCGCGCCTGCCCGATCTGGTGCTCATCGACGGCGGCAAAGGGCAGGTGGCGGTGGCACGCGAGGTGTTCACCGCTCTGGGGCTGGACGTTTCGCGCATCGTGGGTGTGGAAAAAGGCGAGGGCCGCAAGGTGGGCCTGGAAGAACTGGTATTTGCCGATGGCCGCCCCAAGGTCTATTTGGGGCACGACTCGGCCGCGCTCATGCTGGTGGCCCAGATCCGCGACGAGGCGCACCGCTTTGCCATCACCGGCATGCGTGCGGCCCGCGCCAAGGTGCGTGTGGGCGCCAGCCGCCTGGAAGACATTCCCGGCATTGGCCCCAAAAAACGGGCGCGCTTGCTCCAGCGCTTTGGCGGCGTGCGCGGCGTGCAGGATGCCAGCGTCCAGGATCTGGCCAGCGTGGAGGGCATTTCGCGCGATCTGGCCGAAGAAATTTACCGCGCTTTGCGTTAAACCCACAGGCCTTGCTACGGCCCGGCCTGTGCCATGACACAATCGCTGCCATGTTCTGGACCATCCCCACATTGATGACGTGGACGCGCATCGTCGCCATCCCCCTGATCGTGGGCGTGTTCTACGCGCCCCTGGATGAAGCCACGCGCAACCTGGTCGCCACCGTCATGTTCGTGGTGTTTGCCGCCACCGACTGGCTGGACGGCTACCTGGCCCGCAAGCTCAACCAGACCTCGTCGTTTGGTGCTTTCCTCGACCCTGTGGCCGATAAATTTTTGGTCTGCGCCTCACTGCTGGTGCTTGTGCACTTGCAGCGTGCCGATGTGTTCGTGGCCCTCATCATCATTGGCCGCGAAATCGCCATCTCGGCGCTGCGCGAATGGATGGCCCAGATCGGTGCCAGCAAAAGCGTGGCCGTGCACATGCTGGGCAAACTCAAGACCACGGTGCAGATGCTGGCCATTCCTTTCCTGCTCTACGACGGGCAATTGTTTGGCGTGGTCGATACGGGTGTTTGGGGTACCTGGCTGATCTGGGGGGCGGCAGTGCTCACGGTTTGGTCCATGGTGTACTACCTGCAAAAAGCCCTGCCCGAAATCCGCGCGCGGGTCAAAAAATAAGTGCCATCGCCTGCCCCTGTGCACAGCGCAGCGGTGTTGTCAATCCGTAAAATTGCCGAGCGTATGCAGGCCGCCAAAAAACACGTGCCACGGCCTGTGGCGCTGTGCAAATCCGTCTAGAATCGAAGCCAACGCTACGGTGCGGCGCACTGCCGTATTGACACAACGCAAGCGCATGGCTTTAATGCCCGTTGGCGTTGCCGGTGCAAAATTTAGCCTGTGGCTTGCGCTGCTTGTGTGGCGCCCCAAAAACTGAGAGACAATCCACACCTACTTGAGAGGCATCCTGTGAACAAAACCGAATTGATCGAGCACATTGCAAAGAATGCGGACATCTCCAAGGCTGCGGCAGCGCGGGCATTGGATTCCACCATTGAAGCAGTCAAGAAAACCCTGAAAAAAGGCGGCACGGTGTCGCTCGTTGGTTTTGGCACTTTTGCCGTCGGCAAGCGCGCTGCCCGCACGGGCCGCAACCCCCGCACCGGCGCTGCGATTAAAATCAAGGCAGCCAAGGTTCCGAAGTTTCGTCCCGGCAAAGCCCTCAAGGACGCCATCAACTGACATCGGGTATTTCAGTGGGTGCTTAGCTCAGTTGGTAGAGCGGCGCCCTTACAAGGCGTAGGTCGGCG
>CAZRFF010000157.1:0-5640 GCA_964599265.1 uncultured Simplicispira sp.
GGGCCTCGCGCTGCTTCAGGTCCTGCGCCAGCACGATGAACTGCGATACGTTGCTCTGCGGGAACACCTGGTCCAGCGGCAAATAAAAGCGCGGCACGCCCGAACCCACCCAGCCGCTGACCGTGGCCACGCCGGGTTGCTCCATGAGGCGCTTTTCCACGCGCAGCGTGACTTCCTCATTGCCCGCGTACGAGGTGCCCTCGGGGAACCACAGGTCCACCAGGATCTCGGGGCGGTTGGAGTCGGGGAAGAACTGCTGCTGCACCTTGCCCATGCCCACGATGCCCAGGGCAAAGACCAGCAAGGTGGCGCCGATGGTCATCCAGCGGTGCTCCACGCACCAGTGCACCAGGCGCCGGAAGGCGGTGTAGAACGGGCTGTCGAAGACCTCGTGCGGATCGTCGGTGACGCCTGCCGCCGCCACGTGGGGCGGACGCCTGAGCAGCAGCGTGCCCAGGTAGGGCACGAAGTACACCGACGCAATCCAGCTCAGCACCAGCGCAATGACCGTGACCGCGAAGATGGCGAAGGTGTATTCACCCACGGCCGACTTGGCGATGCCGATGGGCAGAAAGCCCACCGCCGTGATCAGGGTGCCCGTGAGCATGGGAATGGCCGTGATCTCGTAGGCGAAGGTGGCGGCGCGCAGCTTGTCGTAGCCCTCTTCCATTTTGCGCACCATCATCTCGACGGCGATGATGGCGTCGTCCACCAGCAGGCCCAGCGCGATGATGAGCGATCCCAGCGACACCTTGTGCAGGCCGATGCCCCAGTACCACATGGCCAGGAAGGTGACCGCCAGCACCAGCGGAATGGTGATGGCCACCACCAGCCCCGGGCGCGGGTCGATGTACCAGCGCCGCCACCAGCGCTGCTCGCCGGGGCGCTTGTGCATCCCCAGGCTGACGAAGCTCACCGCCAGCACGATGGCCACGGCCTCGATCAGCACCTTGACGAATTCGTTGACCGAGCTGGCCACCGACTTGGGCTGGTCCTGTACGTTCACCAGTTGCACGCCAGCGGGCAGGGTCCTGGCAACGGACTCGGTGACCGCGTGCAAGGCCTTGCCCAGGCGGATGATGTCGCCACCCTTGGTCATGGAGACGCCCAGCGCAATCACCTCCTGCCCTTCGTGGCGCACCTTCACCGCCGTGGGCTCCACGTAGCCGCGCCGGATCTCGGCGATGTCGCCCAGGCGCAGCATGTTGCCCGTCGCACCCCGGATGGGCATGGCGCGCAGGTCTTCGATGGCCTGGAACTGCCCGGCCACGCGCACCTGCACCTGGTCCTGCGGCGTCTGCACCACGCCCGCGCTCTCCACCGCGTTCTGCTGGCCCAGTTGCGCCAGGACCTGGTTCATGTCCAGGCCCAGCTGCGACAGGCGCTGCTGCGAGACTTCGATGTAGAGCTTCTCGTCCTGCACACCGAACTGCTCCACCTTGGCCACGTCGGGCACGCGCAGCAGTTGCTGGCGCACGTCGTCGGCAAACTGCTTGACCTCGGCGTAGCTGTAGCCCTTTGCTTGCAGCGCGTAGATCACGCCGTACACATCGCCAAAGTCGTCGTTGAAGAACGGCCCCTGCACGCCCTGTGGCAAGGTGTAGCGCATGTCGCCCACCTTCTTGCGCACGGTGTACCAGATGTTGGCCACCTCAGCGGCGCGCGTGCTGTCCTTGATCTCCAGGATGATCTGCGACTCGCCCGGCTTGGAGTAGCTGCGGATCTTGTCGGCGTTGGGCACCTCCTGCAGGGTGCGCTCGATCTTGTCGGTCACCTGCTCTGCCACCTGCTGCGCGGTGGCGCCGGGCCAGTAGGTGCGCACCACCATGGCGCGGAAGGTAAAGGGCGGGTCTTCGTCCTGCCCCAGTTGGAAGTAGGCGGCGATGCCCAGCACCATCAGCACCACCATCAGGTAGCGCGTGAGCGGGGCGTGCTCGATGGCCCAGCGGGAGAGGTTGAAGCCCTCTTTAGGGGATGCGTTGGTCATGCGCGGCTCACTGGGCGGGTGCTGCAGACGCAGGCAATACCGCCTGGTTAACTATGGTTTTTGTAGCTACTTGCGCTTGATTGGTCTGTGCTACAGCCGATTTTTCTTGGTAAACAACCACCTTTTGCCCAGGCGTGAGCACATGCACGCCCGTGCTCACCACCTGCATGCCGGGCGTCAGGCCGCCCACGATCACGGCCTCATTGCCATCGGCCGTGGCCACCTGCACCACCTGCGAGCGCACCGTGCCCTTGTCCGCCTCGTACACCCACACCGCCGTGGCCTGACCCTCCTGGCGCAGCGCCGTGGTGGGCAGCTTGATGGCTTGCAGGCTGGACGCTGCCAGCGCCTGCGGCGCCACATGCACCGTGGAGCCCAGGGGCGGCGCGGTGGCCGGATCGATTTGCACCTTGACGGTGAAGGTGCGCGTCACCGGGTCGGCGCTGGCCGCCACTTCACGCACCTGGCCTGGCAAAGTGGCGCCCGTGGCCCAGGTGCGCACGCTCACCCCTTCACCCGCCTTCAAACGGGCCACTTTGTCCTCGGGCACAGCGAACACCACGTCGCGGGCGCCGTCCTGTGCCAGGCGCAGCACGGGCGTGCCCGCAGCCACCACCTGCCCGGGTTCCGCTTCGATGGCGGTGATGACGCCGGGCGCATCGGCCACCAAGCGGGTGTACTGCGCCTGGTTACCCTGGGCCTGGGCCTGGGCCTGGGCTTGCTGCAAGGTGGAACGGGCCGCCTTGAGCGCCGTCTCGCGCCGGTCCAGTTCGGCACCGCTGATGAAATTTTGCGCCTTGAGCTGGGCAAAGCGCTGGTAATCGGCCGCCGCCAAATCGTGCTGGGTTTGCGCCGCAGCCACCTGGGCACGCGCTGCGGCGGCGCCCAACTGGTAGTCCTGCGCATCCAGCTGCGCGAGCAGTTGCCCCGCCTGCACATGCTGGCCCAGTTGCGCAGACCGCTCCACCAGCTTGCCTGCCACCCGGAAGCCCAGGCGCGACTCCACGCTGGCACGCACTTCACCAGCATATTCCTGCTGCGCCTGCAAGGGGCTTTCGCCCACCGTCAGCAGTTTGACGGCACGCACCGGGGCGGGCGCTGGTTCTTGCGGGGAACAGGCCGACAGCACAGCCAGCGCCGCCACGCCCAGCCAGGGCTTGGAAACCAAAAAAAGCCCCAAAAGGGGCCGCTGAGCGAAGACCGAGGGCATGGACAATCCCTTAATTTAATGACTGACTGGTTAGTAATCTATTTGATTGCCGCTGCTTTGTCAACCGCAAGGCCTGCGGTTTAGAGACAATCGGGTGCGTGAACCCTTCCGAATCCCCCCCCCTCGCCGTCACCCACTACGAGAACTTTCCCGTCGCCTCCTGGCTGTGCCCGCCAGCGCTGCGCCCGCCCATTGCGGCGATCTATGCCTTCGCCCGCACGGCCGATGACCTGGCCGACGAAGGCGACACGACTGCCGCGCAGCGCCTGGCCGACCTGGCCGCCTACCGCGCAGATTTGCATGCCATTGCCCATGGGCAAGCCCCATCGGTGCGGTGGGCAACGGTGTTTGTTCCGCTCGCGGCCACGCTGCGCCAGCACAACCTGCCCGTTTCCCTGCTCCATGACCTGCTCAGCGCCTTTGCGCAGGACGTAGAAAAAACCCACGCTGGCGCAGGCTATGCCGACCGGGCCGAGCTGCTGGACTACTGCCGCCGCTCGGCCAACCCCGTGGGCCGTTTGCTGCTGCACCTGTACGGCGTGCACCATGCCCAGGCCCTGGCCGAAAGCGATGCCATTTGCACGGCACTGCAGCTCATCAATTTCTGGCAAGACCTGAGTGTGGATTTGCCGCGCGCACGCTTTTATCTGCCAGAGACCGATTGCGCCGCCCATGGCGTCAGCAGAACCCAACTGCAAGCCCTGCAACCCACGGCAGCCACCACAGCGCTCATTGAAGAAATGTCGCACTGGGCGCGCCAAACCATGCTGCGCGGCGCGCCCCTGGTGCACCGCCTGCCAGGCCGCATGGGCTGGGAGCTGCGCCTGGTGGTGCAAGGGGGCTTGCGCATTCTGGACAAAGTGGACGCCCTGCATGGCCTCAGCCTGTGCCAGCGCCCACGCATCCGCACTTGGGATGTGCCAGCCATGCTGGTACGCGCTTTGGGCATGGGGCGAACCGCCCCTGCAACGGCGTAAGAAACATTCATGGGCGGTAAACAGGGCTAAAACACGCTGGGGGCCATCCCTTTAATTGCGACAGAAACCGCTGCTAACGATGCAAAAACGGCCTCTACAGCTATTAATTAAATAGCAAATCTCCACCTCCTCCACGCTGCTCCACGCTCTGCGCTCCCCATCCCTCAGGGAATATGCGCTTGCCAGCAACGCGCACAAACGCCACGCTGCACAGCCATGACTGTCAGCGTATTTGATCTTTTCAAAATCGGCATCGGCCCCTCCAGCTCCCACACCGTGGGGCCCATGGTGGCGGCCCGCCATTTCGTTAGTGCATTGCAAGCCCAAGGCATTTTGGAGCGCACGCAAGCCCTGCGCACCGAGCTGTTTGGTTCGCTCAGCGCCACGGGCATTGGGCACGGCACAGACCGCGCCATCCTGCTCGGCCTGGCAGGGCACGAACCAGAGCACATCGACCCGGCGCACATCGAGCCCCTGTTGCAGGACATACGCAGCCGGCAGGAACTGGCGCTGCTGGGCCAGCATCCGGTGCGCTTCGTGGACAAAGAGCATGTGCTGTTCCGGCGCAAAAACCTGCCCCAGCACCCCAACGGGCTGCGCTTTGCCGCGCTCGACGCACAAGGCCAAGAGCTGGTCAATGCCGAGTATTTTTCCATTGGCGGGGGGTTCGTGGTCGATGCCCAGGGCCAGCGGGTTGGCGGGCCCAGCCAGGCGGCCGCATCCACAGAGGCACCCCCCTACCCCTTTGCCAACGCGACCGAATTGCTGGCGCTGTGCCAGGCGCATGGCTTGGGCATCGCGCAGTTGCAGCGCGCCAACGAAAATCACTGGCGGCCACCCGCCGAGGTACAGGCCGGGCTGCAGCGCATCTGGCGCACCATGGAGCAAGCCGTGCAACGCGGCTGCGCAGGGCAAGGCAACCTGCCAGGGCCCATGCACATCCGCCGCCGCGCGGCCGAATTGCACCGCCAGCTCAGCAGCCAGCCCGAAGCAGCGCTGCGCGACCCGCTGTCCATGCTGGACTGGGTCAACCTCTACGCCATGGCGGTGAACGAAGAAAATGCTGCCGGCGGGCGCGTGGTGACAGCGCCCACCAACGGCGCTGCGGGGGTGATGCCTGCGGTGCTGCACTACTACGTGCGCTTCAACCCCACGGCCAGCGAGGCCGGGGTGTTTGACTTTTTACTCACCGCCAGCGCCATCGGCAGCATCTACAAAATGAACGCCTCGCTCTCCGGGGCCGAAGTGGGCTGCCAAGGGGAAGTGGGCGTGGCCTGCTCCATGGCGGCGGGCGCCCTGGCCGCCGTGCTGGGCGGCACGCCGGCACAGGTGGAGAACGCCGCCGAAATCGGCATGGAACACAACCTGGGCATGACCTGCGACCCCGTGGGCGGGCAGGTGCAAATCCCGTGCATCGAGCGCAACGCCATGGGCGCCATCAAGGCCATCAACGCCGCCCGCCTGGC
>CAZRFF010000158.1:0-5631 GCA_964599265.1 uncultured Simplicispira sp.
CCAACCTCATCGTCCAGGTCAAGAACCACAAGGTCATGCGCGTCATGCCCTTCGAGAACGAAGACGTCAATGAGTGCTGGATTGCCGACCGTGACCGCTTCTCTTACGAAGCGCTGAACAGCGAAGAGCGCTTGACCCGCCCCATGCTCAAGCAGGGCGGCCAGTGGCAGGAAGTGGATTGGCAAACGGCACTTGAATACGTGGCCAATGGCCTGAAGTGCCTGCGTGACAAGCAGGGCGCTGGCGCCATCGGTGCGCTGGCCAGCCCCCACAGCACGCTCGAAGAGCTGTACCTGGCCGGCGCCTTGGTGCGCGGTCTGGGCAGCCAGAACATTGACCACCGTTTACGCCACGCTGATTTCCGCAAGGCCCAGGGTGTGCGTTGGCTGGGCCGCTCGGTGGCTTCGCTGTCGGGCCTGCGGTCGGTCTTGGTGGTGGGGTCCAACTTGCGCAAAGACCATCCGCTCTTTGCCCAGCGCATCCGCCAGGCAGCGCGCAAGGGCTGTACTGTTTTGTCCGTTGATTCTGCCGCGCGCGATTGGGCCATGCCCGTTGCACACACGCTGGTGGCCGACCATGGCGCCTGGTTACAGGCACTGGCCGATGTGGCCGCTGCCGTGGCGCAAGAAAAAGGCGTGAGCGCCCCTGTTGCCGGTGGCCGCGCCGATGAAGCCACTGCACACGCCATGGCCCAGGCCTTGCTGCAGGGCGAGCACAAAGCCGTGCTGCTGGGCAACGCTGCTGCGCACCACGCCCAGGCCAGCGAGCTTTTGGCGCTGGCGGGTTGGATTGCCGAGCAAACTGGCGCCACCGTGGGCTACCTCACCGAGGCGGCCAATACCGTGGGTGCGCAGTGGATGCAGGCTTTGCCGGGCGAGGGCGGCCTGAATGCCGCCCAAATGCTGCAAGGCCAGGCCAAGGGCCTGTTCCTGCTCAATACCGAACCGGTTTTCGACAGCGCCGCTGGTGCCAAGGCCGCAGCCGATCTGGCCCAGGCCGAAATGGTGGTCACGCTGAGCCCATTCAAGACCAACCTGGAATTCAGCGATGTGCTGCTGCCCATTGCGCCGTTCTCTGAAACCTCGGGCAGTTTTGTGAATGCCGAGGGCCGCCTGCAGAGCTTCCATGCCGTGGTGCGCCCCCTGGGCGAAACCCGTCCCGCCTGGAAGGTGCTGCGGGTGTTGGGCAACCTGATGGATTTGCAGGGGTTCGATTTCGAAACATCGCAGGATGTGCTGGCACGCGCCACGGGCGCCGCCGCAGGCGAGGTGGGCCAGGTACCGGCAGCGCTGCTGGGCAACGCCAGCCAGGCCATGCCAGCTTCCATGGCTCCTGCCGCTGGGGCTGCTCCGGTGGTGGCGTCCATTTATCAGCTCGATGGCCTGGTGCGCCGGGCCACTTCCCTGCAACTGACGGCCGATGCGCGTCAGGCCCGTGAAGGAGCGCAAGCATGATCGACGCGATCTACAACTACGGCCTCAATCTGCTGGCCCAGACCTGGTGGACCGGGGTGGCTTGGCCCGTGCTCTGGAACCTGATCAAGATCGTGGTGTTGCTGCTCCCCCTGATGGGTGCTGTGGCCTACATCACGCTGTGGGAGCGCAAGCTCCTGGGCTTTATGCAAGTGCGCCACGGCCCCAACCGCGTGGGCCCATTGGGCCTGCTGCAACCCATTGCCGACGCGCTCAAGCTGTTGACCAAAGAAATCATCCAGCCCACGGCGGCGGCCAAAGGGTTGTTCGTTCTGGGCCCCATGATGGCCATCATGCCGGCCTTGGCTGCCTGGGTGGTAATTCCCTTTGGCCCCGAAGTGGCGCTCACCAACGTCAATGTGGGTTTGCTGCTGCTGATGGCGATCACCTCTATCGAGGTGTACGGCGTGATCATTGCCGGTTGGGCATCCAACTCCAAATACGCCTTCCTGGGTGCCCTGCGCGCCTCGGCGCAAATGGTGAGCTACGAAATCGCCCTGGGTTTTTGCTTCCTGGTCATCGTCATGGTATCGGGCAGCATGAACCTCACGGACATCGTCATGACCCAGTCGCGCGGCATGGGCGCCAATATGGGGCTGAACTTCCTGTCATGGAACTGGCTGCCCCTGCTGCCCATTTGCGTGGTCTACATGATCTCCGTCGTGGCAGAAACCAACCGCCACCCCTTCGACGTGGTGGAAGGCGAGGCCGAAATCGTGGCTGGCCACATGGTCGAGTACTCGGGCATGGGCTTTGCCATCTTCTTCCTGGCCGAATACGCCAGCATGTGGCTGGTGTCCATTTTGGCGGTGCTGATGTTCTTTGGCGGCTGGCAGGCGCCGGTGGCGGCTCTGGACTTCATCCCCGGCTGGATCTGGCTGGGCGCCAAAACTTTTGTGGCCATTTCCATGTTCATCTGGATCCGTGCCACCTTCCCCCGGTTCCGCTATGACCAGATCATGCGCCTGGGCTGGAAAATCTTCATCCCGGTCACGCTGGTGTGGCTGTTGGTGGTCGGGGGCTGGTTGCTCTCGCCCTGGAATATCTGGAAATAAGGCGGAGACATACCCATGGCTGCCGTTGCTGCTGCATCCTTTTCTGTGCAGGACTTTCTCAAGAGCTTTCTGCTGGTCGAACTCGTCAAGGGCATGTCCTTGACGGGCCGTTATGCCCTGCGTCGCAAGGTCACCGTCCAGTACCCGGAAGAAAAAACCCCGCTGTCGCCCCGTTTCCGCGGCTTGCATGCCCTGCGCCGTTACGACAATGGCGAAGAGCGTTGCATTGCCTGCAAACTGTGCGAGGCCGTGTGCCCGGCGATGGCCATCACCATCGAATCGGCGGTGCGCGATGACGGCACGCGCCGCACCACGCGCTACGACATCGACCTGGCCAAATGCATTTTTTGCGGTTTCTGCGAAGAAAGCTGCCCCACCGATTCCATCGTGGAAACCTCCATTTTTGAATACCACGGCGAAACACGCGGTGACCTGTATTTCACCAAGGAAATGCTGTTGGCCGTGGGCGACCGTTTTGAGGGCGACATTGCCGCCGCCAAAGCGGCCGATGCCCCGTACCGCTGAAGCCTTTTTGCCCGACCACTACAAAGAACCGATCCATGGACGCCAAGACGGGTTTTTTCTATCTGTTCTCGGTTGTGCTGCTCTACGCAGCCTTCCGGGTCATTTCTGCGCGCAATCCGGTGCATGCCGTGTTGCACCTCATGCTGGCCTTCTCGCAGGCCGCCGGCCTGTGGCTGCTGCTCAAGGCAGAATTCCTCGCCATCACCCTGGTATTGGTGTACCTGGGGGCGGTGATGGTGCTGTTCCTTTTCGTGGTGATGATGCTGGACATCGGTGTCGAGCAGGTGCGCGAAGGTTTTTGGCGGCATTTCCCGCTGGCTGCCACCATTGGTGTGCTGATCGCCCTGGAAATGGCGGCCGTGCTGATGGGCGGTTTCAGGGGCATTGAAGAACCCAAGGCAGCGGTGGACGCCGCGGGCCAGGGCGTGGTGCTCTCCAACGCCAAGGCCTTGGGCCAGCTCATGTACACCAAGTACCTCTACCCGGTGGAAATCGCCTCGGTGATTTTGCTGGTGGCCATGATTGCGGCCATTGCCCTGACGCTGCGCAAGCGCAAAGACAGCAAGGCCATCAACCCTGCGCTGCAGGTGCATGTGCGTGCGGCCGATCGCCTGCAGGTAGTCAAGCTGGATGCTACCCGCCCCGCACCTGAACCTGTGGCCGCTGCCGCTGAGGAGAAGCAAGCATGACGCCTACGCTGGGCCATTTTCTGACGCTGGGGGCCATGCTGTTTGCCCTGGCCGTGGTGGGTATTTTCATGAACCGCCGCAACCTCATCGTGTTGCTGATGGCCATTGAATTGATGCTGCTGGCGGTCAACATGAATTTTGTCGCCTTCTCGCATTACCTGGGTGACATGCACGGGCAGGTGTTCGTGTTCTTCATCCTGACAGTGGCTGCTGCCGAATCGGCCATTGGTTTGGCCATCCTGGTGCTGCTGTTCCGCAACCGCTCCAACATCGACGCGCAATCCCTCGACTCCCTCCAGGGGTGAGCCCCGGACAAGCAAGGTCTCCACAATGAGTCAAACCCTTTCTGCTTCAACGCTTCTGGCCGTGCCCCTCGCGCCGTTGGCGGGTGCTGCGCTGGCGGGCATTTTCGGCACGGCCTTTGGTGGCAACTGGATAGGCCGCCGCATCAGCCACAGCCTCACCATTCTGGGTGTGTTGCTGGCCTTTGTGCTCTCGGCCATGACGCTCAAGAGCGTGGCCGTCGATGGCGCACGCTTCAACGAAACCATCTACACCTGGATGGTCGTGGGCGGCCTCAAGATGGAGGTGGGCTTCCTGATCGACAGCCTCACCGCCATGATGATGTGCGTGGTGACCTTCGTCTCGCTCATGGTGCACATCTACACCATCGGCTACATGGAAGAAGACGAGGGCTACAACCGTTTCTTCGCCTACATCTCGCTGTTCACCTTCTCCATGCTCATGCTGGTCATGAGCAACAACATGCTGCAGTTGTTCTTTGGCTGGGAAGCGGTGGGCTTGGTGTCCTACTTGCTGATCGGCTTCTGGTTCAACAAGCCCACGGCTATTTTTGCCAACATGAAGGCCTTCTTGGTCAACCGTGTGGGCGACTTCGGCTTCATCCTGGGCATTGGCCTGATTGCCGCCTACACCGGCACGCTAAATTACGGCGAGGTGTTTGCCAAGGCGGGAGAGCTGGGCAAGATCGACTTCCCCTGGTACGTGATGGGCCAGGACGTGATGCTGATCACCGTGATCTGCGTCTGCCTGTTCATCGGCGCCATGGGCAAGAGTGCGCAGTTTCCGCTGCACGTGTGGCTGCCCGACTCCATGGAAGGCCCCACGCCCATTTCCGCGCTGATCCACGCCGCCACCATGGTGACGGCAGGTATTTTCATGGTGGCGCGCATGTCGCCGCTGTTTGAACTGTCCGACGCTGCGCTCAACTTCATTTTGGTGATCGGCTCCATCACGGCCTTGTTCATGGGCTTCCTGGGCATCATCCAGAACGACATCAAGCGCGTGGTGGCGTATTCCACGCTGTCGCAGCTCGGCTACATGACCGTGGCCCTGGGGGCGTCGGCCTATTCGGTGGCGGTGTTCCACCTGATGACGCACGCGTTCTTCAAGGCGCTGCTGTTCCTCGGCGCCGGCTCGGTCATCATGGGCATGCACCACAACCAGGACATCCGCTGGATGGGGGGCGTGCGCAAGTACATGCCCATCACCTGGATCACGTCCTTGCTGGGTTCCTTGGCCCTGATCGGTACGCCTTTGTTTGCTGGCTTTTATTCCAAGGACAGCATCATCGAGGCCGTGCATTTCAGCAAACTGCCTGCCGCTGGTTTTGCGCACTTCGCGGTGCTGGCCGGTGTGTTTATCACGGCGTTTTACTCGTTCCGCATGTATTTCCTGGTCTTCCACGGCAAGGAGCGCTACGACCAAAACCCCGATGCACATCACCACGATGCCCACGGCCACGACGACCATGGGCATGGTGGCGAGCCGCACGAGTCGCCTTGGGTGGTCACCGTTCCGCTGGTGCTGTTGGCCATCCCTTCGGTGGTGATCGGTTTCATGACCATCGGCCCCATGCTGTTTGGTGCT
>CAZRFF010000159.1:0-5622 GCA_964599265.1 uncultured Simplicispira sp.
TGCCTTCGCGCTGCAAGAGTTTTTCGACGGCCTCACGCCCGCGGGCGATGGTTTCGTGCTGCTGCTGGGCGTTGAACCAGGCGCGCACCTTGGCCCGTGCGCGGTGGCTGCTGAGGTAGCCCAATTCGGCATTGAGCCAGTCGCGCGAGGGGCCGCCTTCTTTGGTGGTGATGATCTCCACGCTCTGGCCGTTTTGCAGCGGCGTATTGAGCGGCACCATGGCGCCATCGACCCGCGCACCGCGGCAGCGGTGGCCCACGTCGGTGTGCACCGTGTAGGCAAAGTCCACCGGTGTGGCGCCCTTGGGCAGCTCAATGATGGTGGCCTGCGGGGTGAGCACGTAGATGCGGTCGTCAAACAGCCCCGCATATTCAGGGGCGTGGGACAGGTCACGCTCCCACGCCAGGAGCTGGCGTAGCACAGCGATTTTGGAATCGTATTCCCCACTGGCCGATACACCCGCGTAGCCTTTGGCTCCCGCTTCTTTGTAGGCCCAATGCGCCGCCACGCCGTGCTCGGCATGGTCGTGCATGGCCTGGGTGCGGATCTGGATTTCCACAGGGCGACCGGACGGGTCGCGCACGATGGTGTGCAGCGACTGGTAGCCATTGGGTTTGGGCTTGGCGATGTAGTCGTCCAGCTCCTCCATCAGCGGGATGAAGTGCGAGTGCACCCAGCTCAGGGCCGAATAGCAGTCGTCCACCGTGGGCACGATGACGCGCAGCGCCCGCACATCCAGCACCTGGTCGAACTTGAGCGATTTACCGCGCATCTTTTTGACGATGCTGTAGATGTGCTTGGGCCGGCCCGACACGCTGGCGCTGATGCCCTGGGCTTGCAGCTGCGCCTTCACGTACTCGCGCAACTGCTCTATGCCTTGTTCGCGCCAGATGCGTTTTTCGTCCAGCAGGCGGGCCACTTCCTTGTAGGTGTCGGGCTCCAGGAAGCGGAAGGACAGGTCTTCCATCTCCCACTTGATCTGCCAGATGCCCAACCGGTTGGCCAGGGGCGCAAAGGCGTGCAGGGACTCGCGCGCCAGCCCCGGGGGCACGGGCTTTTTGGTGGCGGCGTAATAGCGCAGCGTTTGCAAACGCGAGGCCAGGCGCAGCATGATGACGCGAAGGTCGCGCGAGAAGGCCAACAGCATCTTGCGCACGGTTTCGGTCTGCGCGGCAGCGTCGTCCACCTGCTGGTGCGAGGCCTGGGCCATGCGCGCCTGGTACTGCACACGCATGAGCTGCGTGGTCTGCACGGCCAGGGTGGCAAAGTTCTCGCCAAACATTTTGGCGATCACCTCTTGCGGTTTGTTCAGGTGCACGCAGGCATGCACCAGGTAGCTGGCGGCCTGCATGGCCTCGGAGCCGCCAATGGTCTTGAGGATATCGGCCACCGCCTCGGCATGGGCCAGGGTGTTTTCGCCAGAATCCAGCGCCTCGCCCGCCAGCAGCGGCTCGGCAAAGGCACGGGCGCGCTCCAGCGCGTTGTGCTGCTCGGGCACGGCGTGGCGGGTGGCGGCAATCACCTGCGGCATGGGCCCGCCTTCGGGCAAAACAACCGGCGCCAATGCGGGGTCTGCGTACTCGCTCTTCATGGTGCCAATGGAATTTTCAAATCACACACAATGGTCCGGCCCAAAGGCTTAATCATCCAACAAAAATGAGGTAACCACATCCACCTGGTCTTGGGCCACCAGGGTGGGGGCATGGCCTATGCCCGCAAATTCAACCAACCGCGCCCGCGGCCCGCGCCCGCCCATGGCCTGGGCGGTGGCCAGCGAGAGCAGGTCGGATTCGGCCCCGCGCAGCAGCAAGGTGCGCGCGGTGATCTGGTCATAGAGCTGCCACAGCATGGCCTCGCCCGCCTGGGCCGATTCTTGCGTCAGGGCCCGGAATGGCACGGCAATGCCGGGGTCGTAGTGCAAGCCGAAACCGCCCTGCGGCGCGGCACGCAGCATGGGGCGCGAAAGGGCCAGCCACTGCTCGGGCGTGTGCGGGCCAAAGGTGGTCGAGAGGCTCCACAGCCAATCGGCCGCTTGCTGCTCACGGCTGAAATGCGCCGGCTGCCCCAGGTACTGGCCTATGCGCTGCAGCGCCTCCCACTGGATGGTGGGGCCTACGTCATTGAGCACCAGGCGGCGCACGGACGCTGGCAAGGGCAGGCCCGGCTGCCCCAGCAGGCCCATGCCGATGAGCCCGCCCATACTGGTGCCCACCCAGTCGATGGTTTGCAAGGGCGACTGGCGGTGCAGCTGCTGCAGCATGGCGAGCATGTCGCTCGCATACAAGGGCAATTGGTAGCCCATGGGGTCGGCCAGCCAGTCGCTGCGGCCCCTGCCCACCACATCGGGGCACACCACCCGCACATGGGAGCACAGGGCGCGCGCCAGGGTGTCGAAGTCGCGCCCTTGGCGCGAGAGGCCGTGCACGCAGACCACCACATGGGGATGGTTGGGGTTGCCCGTGGCGTTCCACTCCCACCAGGCCATGCGGTGTTCGGGCGTGGCTGGGCGCCCCTCGCGGGCGGCCGCCGGGCCGGGGCACAGTACGTAGTTCAGCTTAGGTTCAACCATGGATGCCCCCTTCCCATCGCTTGTCCGATAATTCTCCGAGCATCGTAATTCATTCGGAGGTTCATTCATGCTCAAAGGCAAAACAGCCCTCGTCACCGGCTCCACCAGCGGCATTGGCCTGGGCATTGCCAAGGCCCTGGCGCAGCAAGGCGCCAACGTGGTGCTCAACGGTTTTGGCGACGCGCAAGGCCCTTGCAACGAGGTGCGCGCCGCCGCCGCACAGGCCGGACACGGCGTGCGCGTGGAATACCACGGGGCCGATATGTCGCGCAGCGCCGACATCGAGGACATGATGGCCTACGCCGCACGCGAGTTTGGCCGGGTGGACGTCCTCGTCAACAACGCGGGCATTCAGCATGTGGCCAGCATTGATGAGTTTCCTGTCGAGCGCTGGGACGCCATCATCGCCATCAACCTCACCAGCGCTTTCCACACCACCCGCCTGGCCCTGCCGGCCATGCGCAAGGCCAACTGGGGGCGCATCATCAACGTGGCCTCGGTGCACGGCCTGGTGGCTTCAGCCCAAAAGTCAGCCTATGTGGCGGCCAAGCACGGCATTGTGGGCCTGACCAAGGTGACCGCGCTGGAGAACGCCACCACGGGCGTCACCTGCAACGCCATCTGCCCCGGCTGGGTGCTCACCCCGTTGGTGCAAAAGCAGGTGGATGCCAAGGCAAAGGCCCTGGGCATTTCCAACGAAGAAGCCCAAAAAGTGCTGCTGGGCGAAAAAGAGCCGTCCATGCAGTTCACCACGCCAGAGGAACTGGCAGGCCTGGCGGTGTTTTTCTGTTCCAGCGCAGCCAACAACGTGCGCGGCGTGGCCTGGAACATGGATGGCGGCTGGGCGGCGCAGTAACCCACCGCGCTTTTCCGTGCAGCCGCTTGCGCTGGTTTGACCGGTGCAAGCGGCTTGGTTTATTGCATTTGCACGGCGCCCGTGACCGTCACTTCCACGGTGCTTTTGCCCGCCTCCACGTCCAATGGCGCATCGGCTGAGCCCATGGCCTTGGCCTGCATCGCCATCATGCGCGGTGCCGGGGCGTAACCGCCGCTTTGGCTGCTGACGCTCACTTCACGCAGGGTGTACGAGGCAAAACCAAATGCCTTGGTGATTTCGGCTGCCCTGGCCTTGAAGGCCCCAATGGCCTGGGCCCGCGCTTCGCCCTCGGCGCGCTCGCTCTCGCTGCGCGAAAGGGCAAAACCCACATGGGCAATGGCCATGCCGCTGACCCGCGCCGCCGTGGCAGTGATACGGCCAAAATCCCGCCCCTGCAAAACCAATTCGGCCCGGCCCTGCCAGCCGTTGATGTCGCCATTCTTGCCGTAGCGCGGAAACAGGCTGAACTGGCCGGTGCGCACTTCCATGTGCGGCGCCTCGGCCTGGCGGCGGGCCTGCTGCAAGGCGGCATCCACCACCTGGCGCAGCTGCGCCTGTACGGCGGCGGCGTCTTTGCCATCGGCGCTGGCGCCCAGCGTCAAGATCAGCTGGTCCTGCTGCACCTCGACCACACCAGCGGCGGACAACTGCGCCACGTTGCGCGGTTCAGCCGTTGCCAGATTTTGAGAAAAACAGGCTCCCGCGCTTACCAGCAAAGCGCAAGCAGCTATTGATTTTGTGGCGATATTCATGGTGATGATTGTCAGGCGCCCTAATTGCGTACAGGGGCAAAACTTGTAAGCAATGGTCATATACCACCAAAACGGCGGTTTTTGGGCCTTAAATTGGTAACAATGGCGGCTGTTACAAATTGGACCCAAGGACAACCATGGCAAATCCTGCACCAACAACCGCCCGCGTTCCCAAGATTTTGGTGGTGGACGATGACTCCCGCATCCGCGACCTGCTGCGCCGCTACCTGACCCAGGAGGGCATGGAAGTCATTCTGGCGGAGGACGGCAAGGCCTTGAACCGATCCATGCAGCGCGACACCATCGACCTGATCGTGCTCGACCTGATGATGCCGGGCGAAGACGGTTTGTCCATCTGCCGCCGCCTGCGTGCCGCCAACGACCGCACGCCCATCGTCATGCTCACGGCCAAGGGCGAAGACGTGGACCGCATCGTGGGCCTGGAAATTGGCGCCGACGACTACCTGGGCAAGCCTTTCAACCCGCGCGAGCTCC
Organism: uncultured Simplicispira sp.; assembly: GCA_964599265.1. Classification (GTDB taxonomy): domain Bacteria; phylum Pseudomonadota; class Gammaproteobacteria; order Burkholderiales; family Burkholderiaceae_C; genus Simplicispira. The sequence continues at coordinate 4,694 of CAZRFF010000159.1, forward strand.
TGGCCCGCATCAACGCCGTGCTGCGCCGCCGCCCGCCACCCGAGGCCCCAGGCGCCCCATCGGGCGAAAACGAGATGGTCAGCTTTGGACCTTTTACCTTCGACCTGGGCACCCGCGTGCTGCAAAAGACCGGAGAAGAGCTGCCGCTCACCACGGGCGAATTTGCCATGCTCAAGGCCCTGGTGCGCCACCCGCGCCTGCCGCTTTCGCGCGAAAAACTGGCCCTGCTGGCGCGTGGCCGCGAATTCGAACCCTTTGACCGCAGCCTGGACGTGCAGGTCTCGCGCCTGCGCAAGCTGATTGAAGAAGACGCCGCATCGCCCCGCTACATCCAGACCGTGTGGGGCGTGGGCTATGTGTTCGTACCCGATGGAACGAGTTGAGCACCTGGCGCGATAATCCCTGCCCCATGGCACGACGCTCCCGCCCTACCGGCAACGAAGCCAGCAGCCCGGCCCCCCTGGAGGCGCCCGGGCCGCGGCTGGACAAACGCACCCGCTTTGGCCTGAACCTTTTCTGGCGCACCTTCATCCTGCTCAGCGTATTGCTGCTGGGCAGCATATTGGCATGGCTGCAAACCCTGCGCGCGCTGGAACTCGAACCGCGCACCCTGCACACGGCCCAGCAGGTGGCTTCGCTCGTCAACCTCAGCCGGGCGGCATTGCAGGCCACCGACGGCATTGCACGCGTGGCGCTCATCAAAACCATGGCCGACCAGGAAGGCGTGCGCATTTTGCCGCGCGAGCCGGGCGACCGCTACGAACCCATAGAGTCCACCGCCCTGGGCCAGCGCCTGACCGAGCAGCTCACCCAGCGCCTGGGGCCGGACACCATCGTGGCGGGCAGTGTGAACGGCAAGACAGGCGTGTGGGTGGGGTTCTCCATCAATGGCGACCCCAACTGGCTGCTCATGGACCCCTCGCGCTTCA
>CAZRFF010000160.1:0-5614 GCA_964599265.1 uncultured Simplicispira sp.
GGCATATACCATTTGCATATGCCAATGGAGATGCCATGACTGCCCTATCCCTCCCCCCCAGGCCCAAAGAGGCCAAACTGTTCCGCAACAACCGCAGCCAGGCAGTGCGGATTCCCGTCGAGTTCGAGCTGCCGGGGGATCGTGTGCTGATCCACCGCGAAGGCAGCAAGCTCATCATCGAGCCCGTGGCCCGGCCCGCCAACATCATCGAATTACTGGCCGAGTGGCGCAAAGAGCCGCCGCTGGGGCCGGAAGACCAGTTCCCACCCATCGAGGATGCCCAGGTACAGCCGGAGAACATCCTGTGATCGGTTATCTACTGGACACCAACATCATCAGCGACCTCATCCGCAACCCATCCGGGGCAGCCGCGCGCCGCATTGAGCAGGTGGGAGCCAAAGGGATTTGCACCAGCATCATCGTCGCTGCAGAGCTGCGCTACGGCTGCGCCAAGAAGGGTTCGCCCAAGCTGCAGGCGAAGGTGGAGGGAGTCTTGGAGACGATCCCCGTGCTGCCACTGGACATCCCGGTGGATGGCAAATACGGCGACATCCGCACAGAGCTGGAGGCTGCGGGGCAGCCCATCGGCGGCAACGACCTGCTGATCGCGGCGCACGCCTACGCCCTGGACCTGACGCTGGTGACGGACAACACACGAGAGTTCAGCCGCATCCGCGGACTCAAGGTGGAAAACTGGCTCTGAGGGGCAAGAGACAAATGCCGCGCAGCTAGACGCTGGAGCGGTTTGGCTACGGCCTCTTGCCCCATCACGGCCAGTTTCCGGTTCAATGGCCTGAGTGCCAGCCGCAGTAAAGGGCGTGCCGCTGTATCCTGGGGCTTGACCTTGAATTCACTTTAAGGTTTCCAATCCGTGCATTCACCCGCAAAAACGACCATGCACGCAGCCCACGACCACCACGGTAAACACCACCACAACCACACTGGCGACAGCACCCACGCCTGCGCGCCCTGCGATGGCGCCCCCTTCATGCCCGCTGGGGGCACGCCCATGCCAGGGCAGTTCCGCCGCTTTCGCATCGCCAATATGGACTGCACCAGTGAGGAGTCCGAAATCCGCCATGTACTCAAGGGCATCGACGGCATTCGCGATCTGCGTTTTCAACTGGCGCAACGCACTCTGGGCATCGATGCGCACAACGAGACGGTTTTGGACGCTGCCCTGGGCGCCATCCGCCGCGCAGGCTTCAAACCCGAACCCCTGCCCGATGCTGCACCCCAAACCCATGGCGCCGCTGCCGCCCATGCCGATGGTGGCGGCCACGACCACGGCGCCACGCCCGATGGCATCGCCCGCATGGCGGCTGCACTGTGCTTGGCGATTGCGGCCGAACTGGTGGGTTTTCTGGCGCCCGACACCCTGCCCTGGCGTATTCTGGGCATGGCCGTGGCAGGCGTGGCGATTGGGCTGGCCGGGTTTGGCGTGTACCAGAAGGGCCTGGCCGCGCTGCGCATGGGCCGCCTGAACATCAACGCCCTGATGACGGTGGCCGTGACCGGGGCGTTCATCATTGGCCAATGGCCCGAGGCCGCCATGGTGATGGCGCTGTACGCCATTGCCGAAGCCATTGAAGCGCGGGCCGTAGACCGCGCGCGCAATGCCATCCAGGGCCTGCTTGCCCTGGCGCCCGAGCAAGCATCGCTGCGCATGCCCGATGGCAGCTGGGGCGCCGTCCCCGTGGCCGAAGTGGCCGTGGGCGCGATCGTGCGCGTCAAACCCGGCGAGCGCGTGCCATTGGACGGGGTGGTGCAAAGCGGCCACACCAGCATCAACCAGGCACCGGTCACGGGCGAGAGCATTCCGGTGGATAAAAACCCGGGGGACGCCGTGTTTGCCGGCACCATCAACGAAACCGGTAGTTTCGAGCTGGCCGTGACGGCGCTGGCCACCCAATCCACGCTGGCCCGCATCATCCACGCAGTGGAAGAAGCCCAGGCCACGCGCGCGCCCACCCAGGGTTTTGTGGACCGCTTTGCCGCCATTTACACCCCGGCGGTTTTCGTGATCGCCCTGGCCGTGGGCGTACTGGGCCCCTGGTTGCTGGGCTGGACGGCCCTGCAGGCCGCCTACAAGGCCCTGGTGCTGCTGGTGATAGCCTGCCCTTGCGCATTGGTCATTTCCACGCCCGTCACCATCGTCAGCGGCCTGGCCGCAGCAGCACGGCGCGGCATTTTGATCAAGGGCGGGGTGTTTTTAGAGCAGGCCCGTTGGCTCAAAGTGGTGGCGCTGGACAAGACAGGCACCGTCACCGAAGGCAAGCCGCGCCTGGTCGACTGGCAAGTGCTGGCAGCCGGGCAAGAAGCCGCCGCCGTGGAGCCCATTGCGGCAGCGCTGGCCGGGCATTCGGACCACCCCGTGTCACGCGCCATTGCCCAAGGGCTCACCGCCCGAAATACCGGCATGGAACGTTTTACCGCCCTGGCCGGACGCGGCGTGCAGGCCGATGTGGTCGGCACGACCTACGTGCTGGGCAACCACCGCCTGATCGAAGAGCGTGGCCAATGCAGCCCAGCGCTGGAAGAAAAACTCCTGGCACACGAGCAGGCAGGCCGCACCGTCACGCTGCTGGCCTCGCCCACCGAAGTGCTGGCGCTCTTTGCCGTGGCCGACACCATCAAGCCCGCATCGCGCGAGGCGGTGGCGCAGCTGCGCGCCTTGGGCATTCGCCCCGTGATGCTCACGGGCGACAACCAGGCCACCGCCAGCGCCATTGCCCGAGAGGCCGGCATTGAAGAAGCCCGCGGCAACCTGCTGCCCGAAGACAAGCTCACCGCCATCACTGCCCTGCAGCAAGCCCACGGCCCCACCGCCATGGTGGGCGACGGCATTAACGACGCACCGGCCCTGGCCCGCTCCGACATCGGCATGGCCATGGGGGCCGCTGGCACGGATACGGCCATGGAAGCGGCCGACGTGGTCATCATGAACGACGACCTGCGCCGCATTGCCGAAACGGTGCGCCTCTCGCGCAAAGCGCATGCGGTGCTATGGCAAAACATCACGCTGGCGCTGGGTATCAAGGCCGTGTTTTTGCTGCTGGCGGTCTTTGGCCAGGCCACCATGTGGATGGCGGTGTTTGCCGACATGGGCGCCAGCCTGGTGGTGGTGGCCAACGGCCTGCGCATGCTGCGCAAAACCCGCTAGCACCAAAGGGCTCAGTTGTTTTGCCGCTGGATCAACTGCCGCCCCGCCGAGGTGATGGCCAAGGCCCCTGAGGCGTTTTTGGCGATGTAGCCGCGCTCGTACAAACGGCCAGACATATGCTCTTTGAGGGCGTGGGGCAGGTCGATGACCTGGCCCATTTCCAATTGCTTGAGCGTGGCGATTTCGTCCACCGTGGGATCGAAATGCGGGGCGTGGTATTGCGTATCCATGGCGTGGCTCCCTTGGTGCATCCACCATCAACAACGAATGACGCCGTCAGGTTACCCCTGCCAGGCGCGTAGCGCAAGCGCACTTGCCCTGCCCGCTGGCATGCGCACCGGCGCAGAACCGCCGCTGCAGCGCCCTACTGCGCCGCCTCTGCCGCGGCCTCACCCAGCCACTGGGCAAACACCGCCAACATGGGCGATGCGCCCTGCGCCGGCTGCACCAGGTAGTAGGCGCGTTCACCCCGCAGCGGCCGGGCGCAAGCCACCACCAAATCACCTTGCGCCAGCTCTGCCTCGATCAGCAGGGGCGGAATCAAGGCCACACCCAACCCGTGCGCCGCGGCTACGGCCAGCATGGAAAACAGCTCATAGCGCGGCCCGTCCAGCGCCCTGGGCGCCGCCACCCCCATGGCATCGAACCACTGGCGCCAAGCCTGCGGGCGGGTGCTTTGCTGCAAAAGCGGCAATTCGGCCATGCGCTCGGGCGCCAGCGGCTGGTGGGCACGGCCCCGGCCGCGCGGGGCGGCGGCTTCGAGCAGGCGGGGGCTACAGACCGGCACCACATCCTCACGCAAGAGCAGTTGCGCCTGGATGCCCGGCCACTGGGCCAACTGCTCTGCCGTGCCGGCGTAGATGGCGGCATCAAAGCGCGTATCGGCAAACAGAAAAGGGCGGGTTTGCGTGTCGATGTGCACCACGATGTCGGGGTGGCGGCGCGCAAACTGCGACAGCCGCGGGATGAGCCAGCGCGTGGCAAAAGTGGGCACGGCCGCCAGCGAAAGCGCTCCCCCCTGCCCCTGGTGGGCCATCACGTCCAGCGTATCGCGCTCCAGCCCCTGCAGCCAGCGCGCCACCTGGCGGCCATACAGCGCCCCCGCGGGCGTGAGCTCCACGCCATGGCGCGTGCGCCGGAACAGCGCCACGCCCAACTGTTCCTCCAGCGCAATGATCTGGCGCGAGACTGCGCTTTGCGTCAGCGCCAGCTCCTGCGCAGCCCGCGTATAGCTTTGGTGGCGCGCAGCCGCTTCAAAACAGGCCAGCGCCTGGGTGGAGGGAATATGGCGTCGCATGGCAATAGACAAGTGCGCAAAGAAAACACCAAGTATTTCATATATTCATAAAACGCATTTCTGCATGAAAACTCATCGTTTGCGCCGTGGGCATGCAAGCCCTACGATCACCCCCGTTAGCAATTGAAATGCATTGAGCGCATTCCATTTGCACATCCGCCCACTTTTGACCGCACCGGAGACCCTCATGGCCCACGCCGCCTTCCAATGGAACGACCCCTTCCTGCTCGACCAGCAACTCACCGAGGATGAGCGCGCCATCCGTGATGCGGCGGCGGCCTACTGCCAGGACAAACTGGCCCCGCGCGTGCTGGAGCAATTCCGCCACGAAAAGACCGACATTTCCATCTTCCGCGAAATGGGTGATCTGGGCCTGCTGGGCCCCACCATCCCCGAGCAATACGGCGGCCCAGGCCTGAACTACGTGGCCTACGGCCTCATTGCACGCGAGATCGAGCGCGTGGATTCGGGCTACCGCTCCATGGCCAGCGTGCAAAGCTCGCTCGTCATGGTGCCGATCCACGAATTCGGCACCGAAGCGCAAAAGCAAAAATACCTACCCAAACTGGCCAGCGGCGAATGGATCGGCTGCTTTGGCCTGACCGAACCCGACCACGGTTCTGACCCCGGTAGCATGGCCACGCGCGCCCACAAGGTGCCTGGCGGCTACCGACTCAAGGGCAGCAAGATGTGGATCACCAACAGCCCCATCGCCGACGTGTTCGTCGTCTGGGCCAAAGAGGTGAGCGAAGCGGGCGCTGTGGGGCCCATCCGCGGCTTTGTGCTCGAAAAAGGCATGCAAGGCCTCTCGGCCCCCGCCATCCACGGCAAGGTGGGCCTGCGCGCCAGCATCACCGGCGAAATCGTCATGGACGATGTGTTCGTGCCCGAAGAAAACATGTTCCCCGAGGTGCAGGGCCTGAAAGGCCCCTTCACCTGCCTGAACAGCGCCCGCTACGGCATCGCCTGGGGCGCTTTGGGCGCGGCGGAGTTCTGCTGGCACACCGCCCGCCAGTACACGCTGGACCGCAAGCAGTTCGGCCGCCCCCTGGCCGCCAACCAGCTCATCCAGAAAAAGCTGGCCGACATGCAAACCGAAATCGCCATCGGCCTGCAGGCCTGCCTGCAGTTCGGCCGCATGAAGGACGCGGGCA
>CAZRFF010000161.1:0-5612 GCA_964599265.1 uncultured Simplicispira sp.
GCTGAAAACGGACTCTACTAACCTTCAACTGGTACGTCCTATGGGGGCAGGTCACGCGGTACACCTTCAAGGCACTACGGATAGCGTCAAGCTGCCGTTGAATGAAGCCCCGCAGGTAAGGCGTCATTTCGGTGTCTTGCAAACTCGTTTCTAAAGAGTCCAGTTCGCTCCGCAGTTCCGCGAGTTCTTCGGCGGGCATGTCGTCTTCGGACTCATCCCGAAGTACCCAGTTCGCCCATGCAAAAGGCAGGCGGTTCTCTGGCTTCGTCGCCTCTTCGCGCAGCCCCTTCCATGCGTTGTTGATGTATGCGGGTGAACTGACATTGCGAAAGCGCGTGAAGCCGGGATGCATGAGATTTTCGTCTACCCCTATGGCTTGGAGCTTGGAACGTAGAAGTTCCATTTCCGAACGCATAGCCTGAAGGCAGGTCACCACGTCATCCTCAAGATGAGGATCATCAGGTTGCAGTTCAAAGACTTCTGCCCATACCTTCATCATTGCCACATCGGTGTTGTGTCCCTTGCGTACAAGGCTGTCATAGATTGAAAGAAGGCGTCCCGCTGTGTTCATCGCGCATCCTGTAAGAAGATGCACCATTATTTCGCATGGAGTGTGCGGGTCGGCACGCTGCAATCAATTGCAAGCGACGAGGGAACCTCTCCGAGGGTTTAACGAGGGGGTGCCAGCAGAGCAATACGATCGCCTTCATACAAGCCCAGGCGTTGCAATGCACCTGCGAGCCTCTGGCAACGCGCGTAAAGTTCGATATGACTGAGCGTGGGAAAGTCGCCAATCAATGCAGGTGCATCACCATACAGGCTGGCATTACGCTTCAGCAAGTCTGCATAGAGAAAGTCGTGCGGTCTCGGCATGGTCATGTATTCACTCTGAAAATTTCGGCGCCCGGCGCTCGCGAAAGGCCAAAATACCTTCGCACGCATCGGCCGATCTGGAGCCAGCACGCAATAGCTCGTGCTCCAACGCCAAGTGCTCCTCCAGCGTTCGCTGTGCCGCACCATCACATAGGCGCTTGATCGCCGCGAGTGAGCCACGCGCACCTGCAGCCAGCCGAGCCACGAAGGCCTGCGTCGCTGCGACGAGTTCATCGGGGGGGTAAAGGGCATCTACGGCGCCGTGCGCCAGACATTGTTTCGCATCGATGGCATCACTGAACATGAACCACTCTTTGGCACGCTGAACCCCCACCCGTCGGGTAAGGAACCAAGAGGCACCCACGTCGGGAGAAAGTCCGATGGCGGCATAGCCAGTACGAAGCTTCATAGTTTCGCTCGCCAGCACGAAATCGGAACACAGCGCGACCCCGATACCTTTGGCCTGTTGCAGGACGACATCGAAATCGTTGCTCTGCGCCAAGGTGACTTTGCTGGGTGGGGACTTCGCTTTGCCAATGAGACGTGCGGCCACCTTCGGTTCATGCACGAACTGCTACTGCGCATGTATTGGCGCATGGTGGCGTGGCTCATCTCCGCGCGCATGCCTGAGGTGCGCTTCGATCTTGCTTTCGATTGCCCCCCGTATGCTGGCAGCTATCGACATGTGCTGCCAGGCCCCATACAGTATTCGCAACCTCTGTCGGCGCTATGGATTTATGCCGATAAGCTGAGCGAGCCGATCCGCCGAGATGAGGCGGCGCTGCACAGCTTCATCGCCGACATCCAGACCAACGTGGTCCTGCCTTGGCGTCGGGATGATGACATCAGCGACCGTGTACGCTTTTACCTGCAGAGCTGTTTACCCGTTTGGCCCGATCTGGTTTCTACCGCGAGCGCATTGCATATGTCTGCGTCTACGCTGCAGAGACAGTTGGCCAAGGAGCACAACAGCTTCCAGTCGCTCAAGGACGAGTTGCGGCGTGACATGGCAATCCTGCGGTTGACCACCACCAACGTCCAACTGACGGCACTTGCCATTGAGCTGGGCTTTTCAGACAGTGCTGCCTTCCAGCGCGCTTTCAAAAGTTGGACAGGCAGTTCGCCCGGAACCTACCGCCTTCGCCTCGATTGAATGGTGGGCATTGAACAGTGCAGAGGCGTGCACCTCGGCCTATCGGCGACTCTGTGTTGTACTGCTCCTGGTGTGGGCAGGTCAATGTGTCCACGGAACCAGGCCAACTCCACTGGGTTTTTTTTCGACTGTGCGTGCCTCTTGGCGGCACAATGTAAGCGTGCGTTTCACCTTCTTTCCGTTTTCTATTGCCGCTGTGCACGCCCTTGGGCTTGCAGGGTGGGTTTTTGCCTTGCTCATGGGCCCATGGGCGCAAGCGCAGGCCGATGAGCCGCGCACGCGCATCTTCAAGTCGCTGAACAAGGGTACGCCCACGTTTTCTGACGTGCCGCCCACCCGGGGCGCCTATGTGGTGTACCGGCCTTCGTGCTACGCCTGCAATGTCAATTCCCAGATCAACTGGAACATGACCAAGCTGAACCTGACGGCGTTTGAAGATGAAATTGCCCGCGCCGCCAAGCAGTTTGACCTGGACCCGGCGCTGGTGCGCGCGGTGATCCATGCTGAATCCAATTTCAATGCCCGCGCCCGATCGCCCAAAGGGGCCATGGGCCTGATGCAGCTCATGCCGGGTACGGCCTATATGCTGGGCGTGGTAGACCCTGCCGATCCTGCGCTCAATATCCGTGGCGGTGCGCAGTATCTGGCCAGCCTGCTGCAGCGCTTCAAGAACAACACCACCCTGGCCACTGCTGCCTACAACGCAGGCCCCGAGGCGGTGCAAAAGTACGCCAGCGTGCCGCCCTATGCCGAAACCCGGGTGTACGTGGAGCGGGTCAAAATTTTGCACCAACGCTACCGGCAGTCGCTGCGCAGCTGACGCGGCCAGTATGGCCCCTGTCTGGCCATGGCCGAGGCTTGCTGGCATAGTGGCATGGCCGTGGCGCAGTGCGGCCTGGGGTTGCCAAGCGCCGGTTGCCCAGCTTGCGGGCCGTGCAAGCGATCACGTAGAGGTGTCTTACATGTCCAAGGTTCTGGTTCTTTATTACTCCAGTTACGGCCATATCGAGGCCATGGCGCAGGCGGTGGCCGAAGGGGCGCGTTCTGTTGGGGCCACGGTCGATGTCAAGCGCGTGCCCGAGACGGTGCCGCCAGAGATTGCCCAATCGGCGCATTTCAAGCTCGACCAGGCTGCGCCCGCGGCCACGGTGGCCGAGCTGGAGCATTACGACGCCATCATCGTCGGCGCACCGACCCGCTTTGGCCGCATGCCTTCGCAAATGGCCAGTTTTCTGGACCAGGCCGGTGGCCTGTGGGCGCGTGGTGCGCTCAATGGCAAGGTGGGCGGGGCTTTTACCTCCACGGCCACGCAGCACGGTGGGCAGGAGCAAACGCTGTTTTCCATCATCACCAACCTGATGCACTTTGGCATGGTGATTGTGGGGCTGCCCTACAGCTTTCAGGGGCAGATGGCCATCGACCAGGTGGTGGGCGGCAGCCCCTACGGCGCCACCACCATTGCCGGGGGCCAGGGGCAGCGCCAGCCCAGCAGCATTGAGCTGGACGGTGCCCGCTACCAGGGGCGCCTGATTGCGCAAACGGCCCAGAAACTGTCGGGTGGCTGAAATGCGGCGGTGCAGGCCGTGCACCAATGCTTGTTTGTGGCCGATCCGCAGTGCGTGGCTGCCCTTGCGCATGTAGTCGAAGCGAGAGATAACCATGACTGTGATGGACCTGAACAGCGACCTGGGCGAGAGCCTGGGCGCCTGGAGCATGGGTGACGACGCAGCGATGCTCGACATCGTGAGCAGCGCCAACGTGGCCTGCGGCTTCCATGCGGGCGACCCGGCCGGCATTTTGGCCACGCTCAAGGCCGCGCAGGCACGCGGTGTGGTTGTGGGCGCACATGTGGCTTACCCGGATCTGGTGGGCTTTGGCCGGCGCAACATGGATGTGGCCAGCCCTGACCTGGTGGCCGACGTGATCTACCAGATCGGTGCGCTGCAGGGCTTGGCGCAGGCCGCGGGCACGCGCATCCGTTACGTCAAGCCCCACGGGGCGCTCTACAACGCCATTGCCCACGACGAGCGCCAGGCGTGTGATGTGATCACGGCCATCCGTGCGGTGGATGCCAGCCTGGCCCTGGTGGCTCTGGCCGGCTCGCCCCTGGTGCGCTGGGCGCAGGACGCGGGCTTGCGCGTGATTGCCGAGGCCTTTGCCGACCGCGCCTACACGCCCCAGGGCACCCTGGTGCCGCGCCGCGAAAAGGGAGCCGTGCTGCACGACAGCGCCCTGGTGGCCAGCCGCATGCTGCGCCTGGTGCGCGATGGTGTGGTCGAGGCCATCGACGGCAGCCTGGCTCGCGTGGATGCGCAGTCCATCTGCGTGCATGGCGACAGCCCTGGCGCTGTGGAGATGGCGCGCGCCGTACGCGTGGCGCTGGAGGGCGATGGCATCGCCGTGCGCTCGTTTGTTTGATCGGGTATGCGCTTCCTGCCCGTCTCACTGAACGCGCTGCTCGTGGAGTTGGCCGATCTGGACCAGACCCTGGCGCTGCTGGCCTCGCTGCAGCGCGGGCCGCTGGCCGGGGTCGAAGCACTGGTGCCTGCCGCGCGCACCATCCTCGTGCAGTTCCGTCCTTCGGCCACCAGCGTTGCCACGCTGGTCGATGCCATTGCCGCGCGTGACCTGTCGCAACGGGTAGAGCGCGGTGGCCATCGCGTGGAAATTCCCGTGCACTACGACGGTGAGGATCTGGCCGAGATGGCGCAGTTGCTCACCATCCCGCCCGAGGAGCTGGTGCGCCGCCACACGGGCAGCGACTACACCGTGGCTTTCGTCGGCTTTGCGCCGGGCTTTGCCTACCTCTCGGGCGGGCACGAGAGCCTGGATGTGCCGCGCCGCACCACGCCGCGCACGCGCATTCCGGCGGGTAGCGTGGGGCTGGCGGGGCGCTTCAGCGGGGTGTATCCGCAGGCCAGTCCTGGCGGCTGGCAGATCATCGGCCGCACGCCGCTGGTCATGTGGGATTTGGAGCGCGAAGTGCCCGCGCTGCTGCAGCCGGGCTTCTCTGTGCGCTTTGTCGATATTGCTACGCTGTCTATAGCTGTTCGCGCAGTATTGGCGGGCGCTGAAGCCCAAAAAACCTTCAAATCGGCGACACCCGCACCAGCCACCAATCCGGCGCTCGGGGTGCGCTCGCCTGGCCTGCAGACGCTGTTGCAGGATGGCGGCCGGCCGGGTCTGGCGGGGCAGGGCGTGTCGGCCTCGGGCGCGCTGAACCAAAGCGCCTGCCGCACGGCCAACCGGCTGGTGGGCAACCCATCGCACCGGGCCTGCCTGGAGACCGTGGGCGGCGGCTTGCAGCTTGAGAGCCTTGGCGATACCGTGGTCGCCGTCACGGGTGCCGATGCGCCGCTGGCGCTGACCACCGCCAGCGGTGCACGCCACGCCGTGCCACGTTACCAGCCGGTGGCTCTGGAGCATGGCGACGTGCTGGCCATTGGTGCGCCAGTGGCGGGCACGCGCTGTTATGTGGCTGCACGTGGCGGCTTCGATGTGACGCCGGTGCTGGGCAGCCTTTCCACCGACACCCTGGCCCATGTCGGTCCGCCCGCGCTGGCCGCAGGTGACCGGCTGGCCTTGC
>CAZRFF010000162.1:0-5556 GCA_964599265.1 uncultured Simplicispira sp.
CTGCAGCAGGAATACGGCCAGGAGCCGCAGTGCATCCTGACCATGCCGCTGCTCGTGGGACTGGACGGCGTGGACAAGATGTCCAAGTCCAAGAACAACTACATCGGCATTACCGAAGACGCCAACACCATGTTTGCCAAGGTGCTGTCGATTTCGGACGCGCTGATGTGGGATTGGTACACCCTGCTGTCCTTCAAGAGCCTGGCCGAGATCGCCGCCCTCAAGGCCGAGGTAGCCGCCGGGCGCAACCCCAAGGACGCCAAGGTGATGCTGGCCAAGGAGATCACCACGCGCTTTCACAGCGCGCAGGCGGCCGATGCGGCGGAGCAGGACTTCACCAACCGCAGCAAGGGCGGCGTGCCCGATGAAATCCCCGAGGTGGCGCTTTCGGGCGCCCCGCTGGGCGTGGGCGCCTTGCTCAAGCAGGCCAACCTTGCGCCATCGACCAGCGAGGCCAACCGCCTGATCGACGGCGGCGGCGTGCGCGTGGATGGCAGCGTGGTGAGCGACAAAGGCCTCAAGCTCACCGCGGGCACCTACGTGGTGCAGGTGGGCAAGCGCAAGTTTGCGCGCGTGGTGCTGGGCTGATTTAGAGGAAAATCGGCCTCTGGCGCTTGCTGGTCAAGCGCTGGCAGCTATCAAAATGGAAGCTAATCCGGCTCGCCCACGGCCGCCCGCGTGGCCTGGGCCTGCAGCTCCAGCCAGGCGCAAAAGGCGCGTACCTCGGGCCGCTGCTGGCTGCGTGGGGCCACCAGCAGCCAGTATGACAGCGGCGAATCCAGCCGGTGCTGCGGCAGCACCTCCACCAAATCGCCCGAAGCCAATGACTCGGTAATCAGCGGCAAGCGCGCCAGCGCCAGGCCCTGGCCGGCCAGGGCCGCCTGCACGATCTGGTGCGCGTAATTGAAATACAGCCAGCGCTTGGGCGCGAGGTCGGGCAGGCCCTGGGCCTTGAGCCAGCGCGGCCAGGTCAGCCACTCCAGGTAGGGCAGGCGGTGCGTGTCGCCCGCGTCGATGAGGGTAAAGCGCGCCACATCGGCCGGGGCCTGGATGGGCTCCAGGCTCTTGAGCAGCCAGGGGCTGGCCACCACGGCCAGTTGCTCGCCAAACATCAGCGTGCCGCCGTGGGCGCTTTCGTCCTGCATGGTGTAGCGCAGCGCCAGGTCGGCGTCCGACAGGTCCAGATCGACCTTGGCGTCGGTGGTGTCGATGCGGATGTCGATGGCTGGGTTGTCGCGCTGGAACTGCTCCAGCCGCGGAATCAGCCACATCGAGGCAAAACTCGCCCAGGTGGAAATGCCCACGCTCTTGCGCCCGGCCTGCAGGCGCACCTGGCGCACGGCGGCGTCCATGCGCTCCATGGCCGGGGCCACGGCGTGCAGCAGTTGCGCCCCGGCGCTGGTCAGCTCCACGGCGCGCGTGTGGCGCATGAACAAGGCCACGCCCACATCGTCTTCCAGCGCCTGGATCTGGCGGCTGATGGCCGACTGCGTGAGGGCCAGCTCGTCCGCCGCAGCACGAAAGTTCAGGTGCCGGGCGACAGCCAGAAAGGCGCGCCAATGGCCCACGGCCACGGGGCGCGTGCGAAGCCGGGGTTGGGGAATGTCGTGCATGGTCTGATTGATGCTGAAATGGTATCAATAACCGGTTTTGAATTCATTGGACGTTGCAATTTTGGCGGCGCATCATAGAAGCGAATATAGGGTTTACCAGGAGGTTATCATGCAACTCGCCAATCTTCGCAATTTGCAACAATTCACCACCCCCGCCTGCACTGCGGCGCAGGACGTGCTGTGCCTGGAACTGGGCGCCGCCCACAGCTTGCGGCGCCAGCGTGCCACCGTGCTGCGCGTGGTGCAGGGCCAGGCTTGGGTCACCCTGGGCGACGGCCCCCACGGTCAGGTCGGTGAGCGTGCGGGCGATGGCTTTTTGCATGCGGGCCAGACTCTGCGCATTCCCGCGGGCCAGCATGTGGTGGTCGAATCGGTAGGCATGGTGCCGCTGCAATACCGCCTGCAGGCTGGCGAACGCCAAGAGCCCCTGCCTACCTGGTGGCAGCGCGCCCAGGTGGGGCCTGGCGGCGCCGAACTCTGCTGCGCCTGAGCGCTGCATTTCAACCGGTTGATTCTCCCTCCTTGGCGGGCCTGGGCTGTTTGCGTTGCAAGCGGCTTAGGCCCGTTTTTTATGCCCGGCCCACGGCCCTTGCCGGGATAATGGCGCCCCATGAACCCGACCCACCCCATAGACACCATCATCATGGCCGCGGGCAAAGGCACGCGCATGAAAAGCCGCACGCCCAAAGTCCTGCAACGCCTGGCGGGCCGCCCCCTCTTGCACCATGTGCTGGACCAGGCCGCCCACCTGCAGGCGCGCAGCGCCACCGTCATCACCGGCCACGGTGCTGCAGAAGTAGAAGCTGCTTGCGCAGGCACAGCAAGCGTTGCAGGCCAATTTGACCTGAAATTTGTGCGGCAGGAACCCCAGTTGGGCACCGGCCACGCCGTGCAGCAGGCCGTGCCGCATTTGCGCGACGATGGCACGGTGGTGGTGCTCTCGGGCGACGTGCCCCTCACCCAGGCGGCCACGCTGCGCGCATTGGTGCAAGCATCGCAGGCCGTGCCCGGCGGGCAATTGGCCCTGCTGACTGTGCGCCTGCCCGACCCCACGGGCTATGGCCGCATCCTGCGCAATGCGGCAGGGCAGGTGGCAGGCATCGCCGAGCACAAAGACGCCAGCGAGGCCCAGCGCGCCATCAACGAAATCTACAGCGGCATCATGGCCGTGCCAGCCCGCTGCCTCAAACCCTGGCTTGCGCGCCTGACCAACGACAACGCCCAGGGCGAGTACTACCTCACCGACATCGTCGCCATGGCCGTGGCCGATGGCATGGCCGTAGCGGCCCATTGCATCGACGACGCCCTGCAAGTGGCGGGTGTGAACAGCCCCCTGCAACTGGCCGAGCTGGAACGCGCCCACCAGCTGCACCAGGCCCGCGCCCTCATGGAACAAGGCGTGCGCCTCATGGACCCCGCCCGCTTTGACCTGCGCGACGACACCCGCACCGGCACACGCGGTGAACTGCTGTGCGGGCAGGATGTGGACATTGACGTGGGCTGCATCTTTACCGGCCGCGTGGAGCTGGGCGAAGGCGTGCAGGTGGGTGCGCACTGCTGCATCGCCAATGCGCGCATTGCCGCCGGTGCCGTCATCCACCCCTACACCCACATCGACGGCGAAAAACTGGGCGCCAACGTGGGCGAAAGCGCCCTCATCGGCCCCTTTGCCCGCCTGCGCCCAGGCGCCACGCTGGGCCGCGAAGTGCACATCGGCAACTTTGTGGAAGTCAAAAACTCCCAGCTTGCCGACGGCGCCAAGGCCAACCACCTGGCCTACCTGGGCGACGCCACCGTGGGCGAACGCGTGAACTATGGCGCGGGCAGCATCACCGCCAACTACGATGGCGCCAACAAACACCGCACCGTCATCGAAGCCGACGTGCACGTGGGCAGCAACTGCGTGCTGGTGGCGCCCGTCACCATCGGCGCGGGCGCCACCGTGGGCGGGGGCAGCACCATCACCAAAGACGTACCCCCCGGCGCCCTGGGCGTGGCACGCGGCAAACAGGTGGCCATTGCGAATTGGCAGCGTCCCACCAAGCAATCCAAACCATGACGGCCCCCACGCCGCAGCCAGAAGGGTGGGGCAGCGCCAACCCGTATGCAGGGCTGGACGCCCCCGCGCTGCGCGCCCTGCTGGCCCAGCGCGAACAGCAAATGGCCGAACAAAGCGCTGCCATGCAAGCGTGGACGCAGGCCATCTCGCACGACCTGCGCGCCCCGCTGCGGCACATCACCTCGTTTGGCCCGCTGGTGCGTGAGTTGCTGCAAGACACCCCCGGCCTGGACGCAGCCGTCCGCGCCGAAGCACTGGACTACCTGGCCACCATGGACCAATCGGCCCGGCGCATGGGCGGGATGCTCGACGGCCTGCTCAAACTGGCACGCATTGCCCGCGCACCGTACCAGCCGCAAACGGTGGACTTGGGCGCACTGGCGCAGCAGGCGCGCACCGCCCTGGCGCCGCAATGCGCGGGCCGCACTGTGCAATGGCAGATAGACACCGCCTGGCCCCCGGTGCAAGGCGACCCCGAGCTACTGCGCCAGCTGCTGACGGAACTGCTGGCCAACGCCATCAAATTCACCCGCAGCCGCGAACCCGCCCGCATTGCCGTGGCTTGCGAACCAGGCGCCGATGGCCGCATTGCACTGTGCGTGCAAGACAACGGCGTGGGCTTTGACCCAGCGCGTGCGCAAACGCTGTTTGGCATCTTCCAGCGCCTGCACCGCGAAGGCGAGTTTGAAGGCGCAGGCTGCGGGCTGGCCGCCGTGCGTGCGATTGCCCGACGCCACGGCGCCACGGCCAGCGCGCAGGCCGAACCGGGCGTGGGCTGCACCGTGCGCGTGGGGTGGCCTTGATGGCCACTCATCTTTTAGAAACCACATGCAAGTATTTCGCGGAAACACGTACAAGGCAGACCGGCCATGGGGCGCAATGGATATTGCCAACATGGGCGGCATTACTACACGCCTTCATTGGACCGATCAACCTTACAAGTGGCACATCAACGATGGCGAGGAAGTCTTCGCCGTGCTAAGTGGTCGCGTTGAGATGCGGTATTGTGATGCGGGCGTCGAGCACAGCACAATCCTTGAAACAGGAGATGTGTTCTATGCTGCCATTGGTACTGAGCACGTGGCTCATCCCATAGGTGAGGCTAGGATTCTCGTGGTTGAACGAGAGGGTAGTGCCTAAGTTAGGCATGGGTGCTGCTCAGTGAGATGTTCTCAGCGATGAATTCTTTCGCTGCCTTGTATCTTTCGGCAGAGTAAAACTGGGAGTCTTCAGATATGTTATTTTCGTTAATGAAGTCGACATAAAACTTAAACCGGACATAGGCTTCCTTGTATTTACCAATTTGCCTGTATCGTTCGCCAGCATAAAGGTACGCCAAGCATAGGCGTGGATTTAACTCGATTGCCTTCTCCCATGACGTGAGAGCTTGTTCGTTCATGTTCATTGCTTGAAAGCGGTTTCCAATGTTCATGAAGCACAAGGAAGGATTTGGGTCGTTGTTTGAAATTGCGGCGAGATAGGCTTCAATTGATTCGACATGCTTTCCAGCAGCACCAAACAGAACTCCAAGATCGAAGTAACGCCCGCCGCGTTCTTGAAGGGTTGGTATCGAAAGAGCCTTTTTGAGAAGAGCAATCTGCAACGCGCTAGTTACTCGTTGCTTTCCCTGAGCGGCTTTCTCCTTCTCGCTTTGGTGTATCTGCGTTAGAGTATAAAAATGATCTTCTGTACCCAGTGCGTTGAATGCAGGCTCACTGTCGTTAAGCAATTCTTGTATTGCTGCGGCAGCTTCATCGTCTGGAATATTTGCCACACGCTTTATCACCAAGTTGCACGCATTATGGTTAATTTTTGGTCTAATTTCATCAGGCATTGAGTTAAGGATCCGCTGATCAATTCAAAAACCAACGCAACATCGTGAAT
>CAZRFF010000163.1:0-5529 GCA_964599265.1 uncultured Simplicispira sp.
CTGGGGCTGCGATTGCGATGCCCGTGGCGCCAGGGGGTGCTGGGGGCGTTGCAGGTGCGGAGGCGGGATCCAAAGCAGGCGCAGCGGATTGTTCTGCAGCGGCTGTGGCGGGGTCGCTGGCTGCGGGCATGGGTGGGGTGGCCTGGGCCTCGGGTGTATCCGCCGGGGGGGCTTCTGCCGACTCTGTTGGGGGTGCGGCAGCAACCAGCGTGCCCTCTGCCGCCGTTGCGGTGGGGCTGGAGTGCGCTGCTGGTGGGCGTGGCTTCTTGCGCTTGGGGGGCTGCGCGGGTGCTGGTGCGGGGGGGGATGGGGCTTGCGCGGTCGTTGCCGGCTGGGCAGATACCGGGGCTGGGGGGGGGAGCGTACGGGTCTGGAACACCAGTGGTGTGGCAGCTTGGGTGTGTGCCAGGGGGAGCGATGCCCAGCCCAGCACGATGGCGTGCAGGGCCAGGACGGCGCCAGCAATGGCGAACAGGGGGCGGGGTGGAATCATGGCAGAGAGGCGCAAGCCCCAAGGGTACTAGAATCGCGCCTCCTATGGCATGAAGCCCATGCCACCGCCGCCCGGCGCCGGCTGCCGCGCCCGATTGCATGCTGCACAGCACGCCATGAAATTTGCTACCTACAAGGATGGATCGCGCGACGGGCAGCTCGTGGTTGTCTCGCGCGGTCTGACCCAGGCACATTACGCCACGGGCATTGCCCAGCGCCTGCAGCAGGTGCTGGACGACTGGAATTATCTTTCGCCCCAGTTGCAGGATGTGTACCACAGCCTCAATGCCGGGCGTGCGCGCCACGCTTTTGCGTTTGACCCCCGGTTATGCATGGCCCCGCTGCCGCGGGCCTACCAGTGGGCGGATGGTTCGGCCTACATCAACCACGTGGAACTGGTGCGCAAGGCGCGGGGCGCTGAGGTGCCCGAGGGTTTTTACACCAGCCCGCTGGTGTACCAGGGCGGCAGCGATGATTTTCTGGGGCCCTGCGACGACGTGGCCGTGCCCAGCGAGGCCATGGGCATCGATTTTGAAGCCGAAGTCGCCGCCATCACCGGCGATGTGCGCATGGGGGCGACGCCGGAGCAGGCGCTGGAGGGCGTGCGCCTGCTGATGCTGGCCAATGACTGGTCGCTGCGCAACCTCATTCCTGCCGAGCTGGCCAAGGGGTTTGGTTTTTTCCAATCCAAACCCGCCACGGCATTCAGCCCTGTGGCCATCACCCCCGACGAGCTGGGCGATGCCTGGCAGGGCGGGCGCGTGCACCTGACGCTGCAATCGACCTGGAACGGCCGCCGCGTGGGCATGTGCGAGGCGGGGCCGGAGATGACCTTCCACTTCGGCCAGCTCATCGCGCACATCGCCCAGACGCGCAATGTGCGCGCAGGCAGCATCGTGGGCAGCGGCACGGTGAGCAACCAGGATTGGGCGAAAGGCTATTCCTGCATAGCCGAAAAGCGCTGCATCGAAACCCTGCAAGACGGCGCGCCGCGCACGGAATACATGCGCTACGGCGACACCATCCGCATCGAGATGAAGGGCAAGGATGGGCAGAGCCTGTTTGGGGCGATTGACCAGCAGGTTGTGGCGGCTCTCCAGGGCTGACAAGTTTCTATTTTTCCGACGCAGTGGTATGACCGACGCTAAAAAACCCAATTTCAGCATTCGTTTCCAAAATAGCCCGGCAATGGGAAATGCACAGGGCCCGCGGGTTCAGTTTCCTTCCGCAGGGGTGTCGTTTGGTGTGCCAATGCCGCAGGCGGCTGCCCGGCAGCCGCTGCCTGCCTTGCCCGATGATGCCGAGGCGTGCAACGCCCAAGGCAATGGGTGGCTGCAGGCCAACCGGGTGGCGGACGCCATCCAGGCCTATGACCGGGCCATTGCACTGCAGGGCAATTATGTGGATCCGTATTTCAATCGGGGCAATGCCTTGTTGCGCCTGGGGCGAACTGTGGAAGCATTGGCGTCGTTTGAGAAAGCCATCGCATTGGCCCCCTCGCTGGCAGTCGCCCACTACAACCGGGCTACGGTTTTGGAAGGGTTGGGCAGGATTGCTGACGCGATGGATGCCTACCGAACAGTCTTGCAGTTGGAGCCCAACAATGCGCAGGCGCAATTCAATTTGGGGTGCTTGTACGAACGTTTGAAAGCCTATGAAGAAGCTTTGGCTTGCATGGATCAGACGATTGCCATTGCTCCCCAACTTGCTCAGGCACATAACAACCGTGGAAATGCATTGTTGAAATTGAATCGCCGAGCTGAAGCCTTGGATAGTTTTAACCAGGCGTTGGCATTGCAGCCGGATTTTTCAGAGGCGTTGTCAAATCGCGGGAATGTTTATTTTCAATTGAAGAAATATGAAAATTCATGCCGTGATGTTGAAAAATCTATTTCTTTGAACCCCAGGCGTGCTGAAGCCCATTTTCTTTTGGGTGGCTTGCATAAAGAGATGAGGAATTATAAAGAGGCTTTGGGATGCTTCCAAAATGCTTATCAATTGAATGCAAAATTGCCTTCGTTGTTAAGCAATATAGCCCAGGTTAAAACCACGATTTGCAGTTGGAAAGGGCTGTTGGACGGGATCTTGCCAAAATTAGAGGGTTTGATAGATGAAGGGGATGGTGGGGTTATTCCTTTTCCGATTTTGGGCTTGGTGGATTCTCCTGGTTTGCAACTGAGGGCGGCTGCGAATTTTGTGAATAGCGATCATCCGCCTAACATGTCTTTGGGCCCGGTGAAGATGGTTGGGGGCCACAGAAAAATTCGAGTGGGTTACTATTCTGCAGATTTCCATCATCATGCAACGACCATTTTAATGGCTGAATTGTTCGAGCTGCATGACCATGAGCGCTTTGAATGGTTTGCTTTTTCTTTTGGCCCTGATATTCAGGATGAGATGCGCGCTCGCATTAGTCGGCAATTTGATCATTTCCACGATGTGCGTGAGCGCAGTGATAAAGAAATTGCGGTGCTCTCCAGGGAGCTTGGGATAGATATTGCGGTGGATCTCAAGGGGTTTACCCAGGACAGTCGGCTTGGCATTTTTAGCTACCGGTGTGCGCCGGTGCAGGTCAGCTATATTGGCTATCCGGGAAGCACAGGGGCGCCTTATATGGATTATGTCATTGCAGACAAGGTGGTGGTTCCGCCGTCGGGGCAGCGCTTTTTCAGTGAAAAAGTGGTTTATCTTCCGAATAGTTATCAGGTGAATGATTCAAAAAGGCGTATTTCTGACCGTCAATTCAGCCGTGAGGAATTGGGGCTGCCTGCTGAAGGCTTTGTATTCTGCTGTTTTAATAATAACTACAAAATTCTTCCCCCCATGTTTGATGGGTGGATGCGTATTCTTCAGGCTGTCGATGGCAGTGTGCTCTGGCTTTTGGAGGATAACCCGGGTGCAGCAAGCAACCTGCGCCAGGAGGCGGCTGCCCGGGGTGTCGCGGCAGAGCGCCTGGTGTTTGCACCGCGGATGCCGCTGGATGAACATTTGGCGCGCCACCGGCAGGCGGATTTGTTTTTGGATACGCTGCCCTGTAACGCACACACGACAGCGAGCGATGCGCTGTGGGCTGGCCTGCCGGTACTGACCTGCGCTGGTTCTGCATTCGCCAGCCGCGTGGCCGCCAGCCTTTTGCATGCGGTGGGCCTGCCGGAGTTGGTGGTGGACACCCAGCAGGCCTACGAGGCGCGGGCCATTGCGCTGGCGCGGGATGCGCAGGCGATGCAGGCGCTGCGCGATCGATTAAAAAGCCTGCTGCCGCAAGCGCCGCTGTTTGATACACGCCGTTTTGCGCGGGATATCGAAGCGGCATATGTGGCAATGCACGGGCGTGCGGTTCGGGGCTTGCCACCCGATGTGATCGAGGTGTGAGTTCTACGGCGCAGCCCCCTCCACTTCCACCGCACAGTCATAAAACGTAGGCCCCGCGCCCAGGTCGGTGAGGGCCTGGCTGGTGAGTTGGTTGACGTTGGTGCCGTCCAGCCCCAGCTTGCGCCACCAGATGCCCAGGCCGTTGACCACGCCGGGGCGGGCGCGGTTGCACACCTGGGCGTGGCAGTGGTAGCTGCCGCGGTCGTTGAAGATGCGCACCACGCTGCCGTCGGCAATGCCGCGCGCCGCTGCGTCCTGGGGGTGGATTTCGAGCAGGGGGCGGCCTTCGATGTCGCGCAGGCTTTGCAGGTTGACGAAGCTGGAGTTGAGAAAGTTGCGTGCCGGCGGCGAGATCATGGCCAGCGGGTAGCGTGCGTTGCTGCCCGCGGGCTCGTGGTTGGGCACAAAGTCGGGCAGGCCGTCCAGCCCCTGGTCGGCCAGGCGCTGGCTGAAGAATTCGCAGCGGCCCGATGGCGTGGGAAAGCCCCCCTGGGCAAAGGGCGCTTCGGGCACGGGCAGGGGGGCAAAGCCCTGGTCCAGCAGCAGCGCAAAATCCACATGCTTGCCGTAGGCTTGGCGGCACAGTTGTTCGTCGCTGTCGGCAAAACAGGGTTCGGTGTAGCCCATGCGGGCGGCCAGGTCGCGGAAGATGCGCGCATTGCTGCGCGCCTGGCCCTGGGGGGCGATGGCGGGGCGGTTGAGCAGCACGTCGGTGTGGCCGTAGGCCAGGTGCACGTCCCAGTGTTCCAACTGCGTGGTGGCGGGCAGGATGTAGTCGGCGTAGTCGGCGGTGTCGGTCTGGAAATGCTCCAGCACCACGGTGAACAAATCCTCGCGTGCAAAGCCCTGCACCACTTGGGGCGACTCGGGTGCCACGGCCACGGGGTTGCTGTTGTAGACCACCAAGGCTTCGATCTTCGGGCCGAAAACCGGCGATGTGTCGCGCAGCAGGTCGTTGCCAATGGTCACCATGTTGATGGTGCGGGGGTTGCGGCCTGCGAGCAAATCGGGGTGCTGCAGTGCGGCGCGGTCTACGGGGAAGGCGCCTGAGCTGGACAGCAGCACGCCGCCTGCGCGGTGGCGCCAAGCCCCCGTGAGCGCGGGCAGGCTGGCGATGGCGCGCACCGCGTTGGCGCCGCCGTGGGCGCGCTGCACGCCGTAGTTCAGGCGGATGGCGGCGGGCTGGGTGGTGCCGTAGTCGCGCGCCAACTGGCGGATCTGCTCTGCGGGGATGCCGCAGATCTGTGCAGCGCGTTCGGGCGGGAATGTGAGCGCGCGCTCGCGCAATGGCTCCCAGCCCAGGGTGTGGCGGGTGATGTAGTCGTGGTCCAGCCAGCCGTTCTGGATGAGCTCGTGCATGAGCGCAAAGGCCAGGGCCGTGTCGGTGCCGGGCAGGATTTGCAGGTGCTCGTGGCATTTTTCGGCGGTTTCGCTCTTGCGCGGGTCTATGCATACCAGCTTGGCGCCGTCCCGCTTGGCCTGTTGCGCCAGGCGCCAAAAGTGCAGGTTGCTGCCGATGGAGTTGCTGCCCCAGATGAGGATGAGCCTGGCCTCGGCAAAGAACTCGACCCGCATGCCCAGCTTGCCGCCCAGGGTGTGCACCAGGCCCTCGCCGCCGGCCGTGGCGCAGATGCTGCGGTGCAGGAGCGAGGCGCCCAGGCGGTG
>CAZRFF010000164.1:0-5483 GCA_964599265.1 uncultured Simplicispira sp.
CCACGCGCTCTTGCAGTTCGGCCAGGATGTGCGAGGTGATGACGATGGTCACGCCCTCTTGCTGCAAGCTGCGCAGGGTGGCGTAAAAATCGCGGATGGCCTGGGGGTCGAGGCCGTTGGTGGGCTCATCCAGAAACAGCACCCGCGGGCTGCCCAAAAGCGCCTGCGCAAAACCCAGGCGCTGGCGCATGCCCTTGGAATACTCGCGCACCGGGCGCTTGCCCGCATGCCCCAGGCCCACCTTCTCCAGCATGGCCGGGCACTCGGCCAGCGGCGCGCCCTTGAGCCGGGCAAAAAAATGCAGCGTCTCCAGGCCGTCAAGGTTGTCGTAGAGCACCACGTTCTCGGGCAGGTAGCCGATCTGGCGGCGCACGGCACGGAAATGCCGCCCCTCCACGGGCGTGCCGCGCACCAGGATGCTGCCCTGGGTGGGCGCCAGCAGCCCCAGCATCATCTTGAACAGCGTGCTCTTGCCCGCGCCGTTGTGGCCGATCAGGCCAAAGACCTCGCCCTGGGGAATGTCCAGGTCCACGCCATCGACGGCACGCAGCGCGCCAAAGTGCTTGTGCACACCGCGCAGCACCATCGCTGCGCCCGCATCACTGGCCGGGGAAATGCTTGCCACGCCATTGGCTCCATGTTTCGTTGCCCGGTTTCATGCGCGGGTTCGGATCGACCACCGAAGGCACGCGCAGCACCGGGAATTGCCGCCCCACCAGGCGCAGGGCCTGCACCGCAGGGCTGGCCAGCAGCAGCTTGATGCTGGGGTAGCGCCAGGTCAGCCGATCGACCATGTCGTTGGCCTCGTAGGGCACGTCGCCCCTGCCGTCGCCATCGCGGTCCCAGCCCAGGTAGTTGCTCCAGTGGTTGCCGCGCTGCTTGCCCCAGACCTCGTCGCGCGCGCCCACGTAGCGCACCTGCTCCCGGTTGGCGATGAAGTCGTTGCCCTCGACCTCGTTGCGCGTGGAGCCCGCCGACAGGTGCACGCCCACGGTGTTGTCCACCACCAGGTTGTCGTTGAGCTTGATGTACTCCACGTCATAGATGAAAAACCCCCGGTTGTTGCCGGCGACGATGTTGCCGGAGATGTCCGAGTCCTGCAGGGTGCGCAGCATGATGCCGTGGTCGGAATTGCCCCAGGCGCGGTTGCCCCGCACCTCCTGGTTGCGCACCTCCATCAGCGCCAGGCCGCCCCGGTTGTAGAACGTGTCGTTGTCCTCCCACAGGTTGTAGTAGGAGTTCATGTAGTGCGTGCCGTAGCGGCTGTGGTGCAACTGGTTGCCCTTGAACACGGCATGGTGCGACACATCCACATACAGCGCATCGCGCACGAAGCCGATGTTGTTGTTCAGGATTCTGGCGCCCTTGGTGTTGTAGAGCTGCACGCCATTGCCGCGCTGGGGCGAGGCGTATTCGCGCTTGCCGGTGATGGTGTTGTGCTCGATGAGCACGTCGTTGGCCTTCTCTATCCACAGGCCGAACAGGTTGTAGGTCAGGTCGCAGCGGCGCACGATGGCGCGGTGCGCGCCAGGGTAGAGGTAGATGCCGGCGTTCTGGTTTTTCAGGTCGTCGCCCGAGTCGCGCACGATCAGGCCCTCGATCACCACATCCGGCGCCGTCACGCGGATGGTGTCGCCCTGGTTGCCGCCGCTCAGGGTGGGGCGGTCGATGCCGCGCAGCGTGAGCGGCTTGTCGATGAGCAGGTTGGCGCGGTACTGGCCGCGCGCTATCTCGATCACGTCGCCCGGCTGCGCCGCCTTGACGGCAGCGGCCAGATCCTGCCCAGGGCGCACAGCCACCGTGGCCGCCAGCGCCGCACTGTGCACACCCCAGCCCAGCAACGCGCCCAGCGCCCAGCGCAGCGCCGTCCCCTTCATAGGATCAGCCAACCCAGGGTTTTGAGCACCAGGAACAGGCTTGCACCGATCAACAGGTTTTTAAAGCCCACGTAACTCACCATGTCCATCACACCCGCCTTGCGGTAATTGCCGCGCCACCAGACGCCGTCCTTCACGTAGCGGCGGCCCGAGAGGCGGATCAGCACCTCGTACACGCTCCAGCCAAACCACCAGCCGATGATGGCGCCCGAAGACAAATGCCCCAGCGCCGCCATCACCCAGGCCACGGTGGCCGCAACGGCCAGCGACAGCCCGGCCACCTGCAGCGCGCGCTGGCTGTGCCAGCCTTCGGTGCTCCAGGGCCAGAGGTGGTCGCGCACTTCCATCAGCACCCACATCCAGCCCGATTCGCCCGCCTTGCGCAAGGGTGCCACAGCTTCGGTAGGCATGCGTGGGTCGGGGCCATTGGCGGCTTTGGGGCTGATCTGGTCTTCCGCCTTGGCCGGGTGGATGGGGATGTAGTAGCCGTTGGCGCCAATGGGCGTGATCTCCAGCCCGTCTTTCTCGCGGCGCTTGCGCTCCTTGGCCAGGGGCGGGCAGCCCTTCACGTCGGTGTACAGCACCATGCAGTCCAGGCAGTGCAGGCACTCGCGGTGGTCGATGCGGCCGTCGGCGTCGATGGCCTGCGCGCCGCAGCCCACGGCGCAGGCCTTGCAGCTATTGCAGTCCTGCTTGCGCTTGAGGCCGAACCAGCGGAACGTGCTGGGCATGGCCAGCGACGCGCCCAGCGGGCAGATGTATTTGCAATACGGCCGCTCGATGAAGATGGAAACGCCCAGGATGGCCGCCACGAACAGGCCGTAGGGCCAGGTGCGGTTCATCACGCCGACCAGGAAGGTGGTCTTGAAGGGTTCGACCTCGGCCAGCTTTTCTGCCAGGCCCATGGAGAACATGGACACCGCCAGCAAGCCGAA
Organism: uncultured Simplicispira sp.; assembly: GCA_964599265.1. GTDB lineage: Bacteria > Pseudomonadota > Gammaproteobacteria > Burkholderiales > Burkholderiaceae_C > Simplicispira. The sequence goes on from CAZRFF010000164.1 coordinate 2,813, forward strand.
GAAAATGGCGTACTTGAGCCACTTCAAGCGGTCGTGCCATTTTTGCGGCAGCGCGGTCTGGAAGCGCTTGAGACCGATGGCCTTGGCGATTTTGTAGATGCCCTCTTGCAGCGAGCCGAACGGGCACATCCAGCCGCAGAACAGGCCGCGGCCAAACAGGAACACGGTGACGATGATGAAGATCCAGAACAGGAAAATGAACGGATCGGACAGGAACAGCGACCAGGTCCACTGGAACAAGAGCGAGTGGAACCAGGTCAGCACCTGCGTGATGGACGGCTGCGCCATGTAGCCAAAGCCGATCCAGAAAATGCTGAGCGCCCAGAAAGTGTATTTGAAGCCGTTGACCGGCCATTTGTTCTTGTGCGTGGACAGGCGGGTGAGTTTTTCACGGAACGCGTACACCACCGTCACGGCGATGAGCACCAGGGCAAACAAGGCAATGGGCAGGGCCTGGGATTTCCAGATGCGCACCCAGGGGGCTTGCGGCTCCTCCACCTTGGGGCGGCCGCCTTCGAGCAGGCTGGCGGGCAGCCAGTATTTGGATTCGAACACGGCAAAGCTGCGGTGGCCCGTGGCACGGTCTACGCGGTTGCCCAGGAAGGCGAACTTCCAGGGGTAGGCCGCCGAGAACGAAGACGAGCGGATCACAAAAATCGCTGCCTCGGTATAGCGCGGCGCACCTGCGGCTTCCAGGCCATAGAGGTTGTAAAAGTCCAGGTCGCGGAAGGTAAAGGCATCCGCCCCCTGCTTGACCTGCACGCGGTCAAAAATACCGCCGCGCACGAAGCCCGAACCCTTGAACGACTCGGCCCCCGCCGTGCGCACGACGAAGAAGGCGTTTTCTTCGGGCTTGAGGCGCGAGCGCAGATTGTCAAAACCGTTGTTGCCCAGCAGGCTGCGGCCCACGTCGGGGTGGTTCAGATCGCCAAACCACAGCTCGATGAAAGGCTCGGGGCTGCGCTCCAGCCCCACCTGCTCGGGCTTGACGAGGAGCTGCTGCACCAGGCCCATTTGCGCCAGCTGCGCCCAGTCGTAGCGCTGCCCGGTGACGGCAAAGCGCGCCGGGTCGCGCACCGTGGGCGCGATGATGCCCGTCTGCCGCGCCACCGCCTGGCCCGACAGTTGCATGACCTGGTTTTGCGCCACCACCGTGACCGTGGCGCCAGAGATGGCGTCCACGCCCAGCACATTCTCTTCGGGGCGCGAGGGGCCGACCTCGATCAGGTCGGTCACCGACTTGCCGAGGTACTGGTTGTTGAAGTTGATGAGCGCCGACTCGGGAATGCCGAGCAGCAGGATGGGCTCGGAGTGCTTGAGCACTTTCACGCCCACATAGTGGCCCTCTTTGTCCATGCCGATGAGCGTGACCACCGGTTTGCCCGAGTATGCGGGCGTGTCGGTGATGTCGGTCGAGAGCATCACATAGCCCAGCAGCTTTTTGTCGGCGCTGTCGTTGTCGTAGGCCTCTACATAAGGCGGCTGGCCTTTGCGCGCAGAAAAATGCCCGGCCCCAGGGAAGACCTCGCCGCAGGGCAGCAGCGAACACATGTCCGGGGTGGCTGCCAGATTGGCCGGCAACTCGGCCTCGTAAGCCCCCGCATGGGCCTTGGGCGCCAGCCACGGCGTCGCCATCAACAAAGCAAAACAAAAGGCAACGAACCGCGAACCCAGAACCTGCATTTCACTATCCAATAAAAGTGCACCCTCCAAAACAGGGCGCAACATCCAAATCAGCGCGGCCCAGACCAGCAACCGCCGCGCAAGGGCCGCCCCGCCGCGCTGGCGGTGTCCCCCTTCCCGCAGGGCGCAGCCCAGCGAGAGAAGGGGGAAGGCGCGCAGCGCCTCAGGGGGTTGCCCCCTTAATCACTCCACGATCATGCGCGTGCGCATTTCCAGGTGCAGTGCATGGCAGAAGTGCGTGCAATAGCACCAGAACACGCCCGGCTGATCGGCCACGAAGGTCACCGACTTGGTCTCCAGCGGGTTGACGATGAAGTTGACGTTGTAGTTCGGAATGGCAAAGCCGTGCGTCAAGTCTTCGATCTTGTCCAGGTTGGTCAGGATCAGCGTGACTTCATCGCCCTTCTTCACCTTGAACTCGCGCAGGCTGAAGGCCGGCGCTTGCGAGGTGATTTTCACGGTCACCTTCTTGCCATTGCGGAACACGCCGGACTCCTTGGGGTCCTTGATGGCAATGGGCGACTCGTCCAGGTCGTACACCTGCTTGGGCTTGACCAGGTCGCGCTTGAAGATGATGAAGTCGTGCGGCTCGCCACGCACCGGGTGGTCGGCCAGCAGCACCATTTTTTCGCCCGAGATGTCGATGAGCTGTTCGTTCTCGGCGTGCAGCGGGCCCACGGGCAGGAAGCGGTCTTTGGAGAACTTGCAACCCACGGCCAGATACTTGCCGTCGGCAGCAATCGTTTCCGATTGCGAGGCGTTGATGTGGCCCGGCTGGTAATGCACGTCGATGCGGTCCACCACGTACTTGGCGTTCTTGTCGCCCTTGTGGAAGGCGATGGCCTTCTCCACGTTCCACTTGACCACCTGGCTGTCGAGGAACAGCGTGGTGTAGGCATTGCCGCGGCCGTCAAACGCCGTGTGCAGGGGGCCCAGGCCCACTTCCACTTCGGCCACGATGGCGTCGTCCAGTTTTTCCATCTTGCCG
>CAZRFF010000165.1:0-5482 GCA_964599265.1 uncultured Simplicispira sp.
GTGCGCCGGTGCGCGTACAGTCCATGACCAATACCGACACGGTGGATGCCATTGCCACCGCCATCCAGGTCAAGGAGCTGGCGCAGGCGGGTTCTGAATTGGTGCGCATTACCGTCAATACCCCCGAGGCCGCACAGGCAGTGCCCTATATCCGTGAACAACTCGATCGCATGGGTGTCGACGTGCCCCTGGTGGGCGACTTTCACTACAACGGCCATACGCTGTTGACGGAGTACCCCGACTGCGCCCAAGCGCTCTCCAAGTACCGCATCAACCCCGGCAATGTGGGCAAAGGCGACAAGCGCGACCGCCAGTTTGGCCAGATGATCGAAGCGGCCGTGCGCTGGAGCAAATGCGTGCGCATCGGCGTGAACTGGGGCAGTCTGGACCAGGAATTGCTCGCCAGCCTGATGGATGCCAACAGCCAGCGCGCAGATCCTTGGGATGCCAAGCAGGTCATGTACGAAGCCTTGATCGCTTCGGCCATCGACTCTGCCCGCCAGGCCGAGGCGATGGGGCTGGATGGTAGCCAAATCATCCTGTCTTGCAAGGTCAGTGGGGTGCAGGATTTGATTTCCGTGTACCGTGCGCTGGCCCGCCGTTGCGATTACGCCCTGCACCTGGGGCTCACCGAGGCAGGCATGGGCACCAAAGGCACGGTGGCGTCCACGGCAGCACTGTCCGTGCTTTTGCAAGAAGGTATCGGCGACACCATCCGCGTGTCCCTCACGCCCCAGCCCGGCGAACCACGCACCCAAGAGGTGGTCGTCGCTTCTGAAATTTTGCAGGCCCTGGGCTTGCGGTTGTTTGTTCCCAGCGTCACGGCCTGTCCGGGCTGTGGCCGCACCACGAGTACCACGTTCCAGGAGTTGGCCAAGCAGATCGACGATTTCCTGCGCGAGCAAATGCCCGTATGGCGCAAGCAATACCCTGGGGTCGAGGCGCTCAAGGTGGCCGTGATGGGGTGCATCGTCAACGGCCCTGGCGAGAGCAAACACGCCGACATTGGCATCAGCCTGCCTGGTACGGGCGAGGCGCCGGCCGCGCCGGTGTACATCGACGGCCAAAAGGCGCTGACCTTGCGCGGTGAACATATTGCGCAGGAATTCCACCACCTTGTGCAGAGCTATATCGAAAAACGGTTCGGCCCTTCTGCCAGCGGCCAATAAGGCCAGGTACGGCAACCAGACACCTTCTCGGTGCAAGGCCTGAGCCAGGCCGGCACCTGCAACAACACCATGGATACCGTGAACACAGAAAAACAGAAACCTGCCTCGGCCCCCAAAGCTGAAAAATTGGTCGGGGTCAAAGGCATGAACGACATCCTTCCAGGCGATTCTGCCCGGTGGGAGTGGCTGGAAGACAAGGTGCGCACCCTGATGGCGCGCTACGCTTACCGCAACATCCGCACGCCCATCGTTGAGCCCACGGCGCTCTTTGTGCGCGGCTTGGGCGAGGTGACCGACATCGTCGAGAAGGAAATGTATTCCTTTGAGGACCGTCTGAATGGCGAGCAGCTCACCTTGCGTCCCGAATGCACGGCCGGTGTCGTGCGTGCGGTGGCGGAGCATTCGCTGTTGTACGACGGTGGCAAGCGCCTGTACTACATGGGCCCCATGTTCCGCCACGAGCGGCCGCAGCGCGGGCGCTACCGCCAGTTCCACCAAATCGGTGCCGAGGCCCTGGGTTTTCCTGGTGCAGAAATAGATGCCGAAATGATCCTCCTGGCCGATGCGCTGTGGAAGGAATTGGGCCTGACCGATGTGCGCCTGGAAATCAACAGTCTGGGCCAGCCCGAAGAGCGCAAGGCCCACCGCGCCGCGCTGATCGCCTACCTGGAGCAAAACGCATCCTTGCTCGACGAAGAAGCCCGCCGGCGCCTGCACAGCAACCCCCTGCGCATTCTGGACACCAAGAACCCTGCCATGCAGGCCTTGGTGGAAGCGGCCCCCCGGCTGATCGACTATTTGGGTGCAACCTCGCTGGCGCATTTCAATGCGGTCAAAGCCATCCTGGATGCCAATGGTGTGGCGTGGCGGTTCAACCCCCGCCTGGTACGCGGCATGGACTACTACAACCTCACGGTGTTTGAATTCATCACCGAACGCTTGGGCTCCCAAGGCACCATTTGCGGGGGCGGGCGTTACGACTACCTCATCGAGCAAATCGGCGGCAAGCCCGCGCCGGCTGTGGGCTGGGCGCTGGGTGTTGAACGTGTGCTTGAACTGCTCAAAGAGCAGCAAAACGAATTTCAAGCGCCCGCCCTGGATGCCTATGCCGTCATCCCTGACGCTGCTGCATTGCCCGTGGCCATGCAGGTGCTGCAGCAATTGCGTGCCTGCAACGTGCGGGTGCAAATGCACAGCCCGGCTGGAGCGGGCGAGGGCATGGGCAGCATGAAATCGCAATTCAAAAAAGCCGATGCCAGTGGCGCCACCTTTGCCTTGGTGTTTGGCGCGGATGAACTGGCGCGTGGATGTGTTCAGGTCAAATCCCTGCGTGATGGCGCTGGAGCGCACAGCGAACACCCTCTGAACGATGTGCCCTCCTGGGCGACCCACCTACAATCCCAGCGTTAATCCTTGATACCCACCATGGCAAACCATCTCGATCTCGAAGAGCAGGAACAACTCGATCAGCTCAAGCATTTTTGGAAAACCTGGGGCAATGCCATCAGCATGGTCGCATTGGCCGCCGCCGTTGCGCTGGCGGGTTGGAACGGGTACCAGTTCTGGCAATCGCGTCAGGCAGGCCAGGCGGCGGCCTTGCTCGATACCATCGATGCAGCCACCGCAGGCGGCGATACCGCCCGGCTGGAGCAGGCGTTCACCGACATGCGCAGCAAATTCGCAGGCACTGCCCAGGCCGGTCTGGCCGGGTTGGCTGTGGGCAAGGCCGCTTCTACGGCCGGCAATGCCGCTCTGGCCAAGGCAGCCCTGACCTGGGTGGCCGAAAATGCCAGCGACGAAGGACACAAGGCCTTGGCCAGATTGCGTTTGTCGTCGGTGCTCATGGAAGAAAAAGCCTACGACGAAGCCCTTAAACAGCTCTCGGTCACCATGCCCATCGAATACGCCGCGCTGGTGGCCGACCGCAAAGGCGATGTGCTCATCCAGCAAGGCAAAACCAAAGAAGCCGCAGAAGAATACCAGCGCGCATGGGGCGCATTCCAGGAAACGTCGGAGTACCGCCGCTTTGTTGAAATCAAGCTCAACGCCCTGGGCGTGCAGGTCAAAAACCAAACCGCAGCAGGGGTGGCAAAGTGAGGCCCCGCAGCCATACGGCGCCTGTCTGGGCGCGCTGGGCCTGGGCCGGTGTGCTGGGGTTGTCGCTGGCAGGGTGTTCTTTGTGGAACGGCGATTCCAGCAAACCCAAACCCGCAGACTTGGGCCCGAATGTTCCTGTGCTGGGCGTTCGCCTGGCCTGGTCGGCCAAACTGGGGCCCATGCAAGATCTGCCCTTGGCCGTGCAGGTGCAAAACAACCAGGTGCTGCTGGCCTCGACCGATGGAACCTTGGCCGCTCTGGACGCGCGCACGGGTGGTGATGTCTGGCGAACGGCCTTGGGTGAGCCCGTCTCCGCAGGCGTGGGCAGCGACGGGCGTTTTGTGGCGGTCGTGTCGCGCTCCAATGAACTCATCGTGCTCGAGTCCGGTAAAGATCTCTGGCGCAAACGCCTGGGCGCCCAGGTGTTTACGGCGCCTTTGGTGGCCGGTGCCCGCGTATTCGTGCTCGGCTCTGACCGCTCGGTATCTGCCTGGGATGTCAAGAGCGGCGCACGCCTCTGGAGCCAGTCGCGCCCAGGCGATCCCTTGGTACTGCGCCAGCAGGGCGTTCTCTTGGCGGTGGGCGACACCTTGGTGGTGGGGCAATCGGGCCGTTTGGTCGGCATGAACCCCGACCAGGGTACCGTGCGCTGGGAGGCCCCCATTGCCAGTTCCCGGGGTACCAACGATGTGGAGCGTCTGGTTGAATTGATAGGCCCTGTGAGCCGCCAAGACAACTCGGTGTGCGTCCGTGCGTTCCAGGCCGCAGTGGGCTGTGTCAATGCAGCCCGTGGTGCGGTCGATTGGGTACAAAAAGCCAGCAGCGGCCAAGGTTTAGGCGGCAATGACACCATGGTGTTCGGCACTGAAAGCAATGGCACCTTGTCCGCTTGGCGCCGCAGCGATGGCACGCGTGCATGGTCTTCTGACCGCCTGCAGCACCGCCGGTTGAGCGCGCCGTTGGCACTGGGGCGCTCGGTGGTGGTGGGTGACGATACCGGCTGGGTGCATTTGCTTTCGCGCGAAGACGGCGCTCCGCTCAACCGTATGGCGACCGATGGCTCGGCCATCGTGGCGCAGCCGGTGGTGGCGGCCGATGCCTTGGTGGTGGTCACCCGCAACGGCAATGTTTTTGCTTATCGGCCGGATTGATCGGATCTTTTTTTCATGAAACCTGTCATCGCACTGGTCGGACGGCCCAACGTTGGTAAATCGACGTTATTCAACCGACTGACCAAAACCCGCGACGCCATCGTCGCCGATTTTGCCGGCCTGACCCGAGACCGGCACTACGGCAATGGCCGACAGGGCAAGCACGAGTACATCGTCATCGACACTGGCGGTTTTGAGCCCGAGGCCGTCAGTGGCATCTATAAAGAGATGGCCAAGCAAACCCAGCAGGCGGTGGCTGAGGCCGATGTGGTGGTATTCGTGGTGGATGCGCGCGCGGGTCTTTCGGCCCAAGACCACGATATTGCCAATTACCTGCGTCGGCTGGGCAAGCCCTGCATTCTGGTGGCCAACAAGGCCGAGGGAATGCAAGAGGGCGTCCAGTTGTCCGAATTTTATGAATTGGGTTTGGGTGAGGTCTACCCCATCTCGGCGGCCCATGGCCAGGGCATCCGCAGTTTGGTCGAAATTGCACTCGAATCCCTGAACCTTCCAGAGCCATCCGAGGATGGTGCGGACGCTGACCCCGCCGTCATTCGCCTGGCTGTCGCTGGGCGCCCCAACGTGGGCAAATCGACCTTGATCAATACCTGGTTGGGCGAAGAGCGCCTGGTGGCCTTCGATCTGCCGGGCACGACGCGCGATGCCATCAGCGTGCCTTTTGAGCGCAATGGTCAGCGCTTCGAATTGGTCGATACGGCCGGCCTGCGCCGCAAAGGCAAGGTGTTTGAGGCCATTGAGAAGTTTTCGGTGGTCAAAACCTTGCAAGCCATCGAATCGGCCCATGTGGTGCTTTTGTTGCTTGATGCCACGCAGGGCATTACCGACCAGGACGCCCACATTGCCGGCTATATCCTGGAAAGTGGCCGCGCTGTGGTGGTCGCCGTCAATAAATGGGATGCGGTGGACGACTACCAGAAGCAAATGCTGGAGCGCTCCCTGGAGTCGCGCCTGGCTTTTTTGCGGTTTGCGTCGGTGCACTTCATTTCGGCCCAAAAGCGGCAAGGCTTGGGGCCGCTGTGGGGCTCCATCACCCAGGCCCATAAG
>CAZRFF010000166.1:0-5473 GCA_964599265.1 uncultured Simplicispira sp.
GCCGCGTGGGCGACGAGGTGGCGGCCGAGGCGCAGCTCATGTGCACCATGCGCCACGTGGGTTGATTCTGGGTTCGCCCATTTTTCTCTCAGATGTCCCAGACCGTGAGCACCATCCACCCCACCGCCGTCGTGCATGCCCAGGCCTGCATCGACGAGGGCGTGGCCATTGGCCCCTATGCCGTGATCGGCCCGCATGTGCGCATTGCCGCGGGCACCAGCGTGGGCGCACACTGTGTCATCGAAGGGCACACCACCATTGGGCGCGATAACCGGATTTTCCAGTTCGCTTCACTGGGGGCTGTACCGCAAGACAAAAAATACGGCGGCGAGCCCACCGAACTGGTGATTGGCAACGGCAACACCATCCGCGAGTTTTGCACTTTCAACACCGGTACGGCGCAGGACAAGGGCGTGACCACGGTGGGGGATGACAACTGGATCATGGCCTACGTGCACATTGCGCACGATTGCGTGGTGGGCCACCACACCACCATGGCCAACAACGCCACCCTGGCCGGCCATGTGGAGGTGGGCGATTGGGCCACGGTGGGCGGCCTGGTGGGGGTGCTGCAGCGCATGCGCATTGGCGCGCATGCCATGGTGGGGTTTTCCAGCCACGTGGGCAAGGATGTGCCGCCCTTCATGGTCGTCGATGGCAATCCGCTGACGGTGCGCGGCGCCAATCTGGTGGGGCTGCGCCGGCATGATTTTTCTGACCAGCGCATCAGCGCCATCCGCGAAATGCACAAGCTCCTGTACCGCCAGGATTTGACGCTGGAGCAGTCGCGCCAGGCCATTGCCGCGCTGCCTGCCACTTATCCTGAGGCTGCGCAGGATGTGGCCCTGATGGACGCTTTTCTCTCCAGTGCCCGCACGGGCATTGCCCGTTGAGAGGGCGGGTTGCGCATGCAGCAATCCCCCCGCATCGCCATGGTGGCGGGTGAGGCCTCGGGCGATTTGCTTGCCAGCCTCCTGCTCGACGGATTGCAGGCCCTGTGGCCGGACGTGCGTGCGCAGGGCATAGGCGGGCCGCACATGGCCCAGCGGGGTTTTGAGGCCTGGTGGCCCAGCGACCGCTTGGCCGTGCATGGCTACAGCGTGGAAGTGTTCAAGCGCCTGGCGGGCATTTGGGCGATTCGCCGGCAACTGCGCGCGCGGCTGCTGCGCGAGCGCCCTGGTGTGTTCATTGGCGTGGATGCGCCCGACTTCAACCTGGGCCTGGAAGCCGACCTGCGTGCAGCCGGCACCAAGACGGTGCACTTCGTGTGTCCCTCCATCTGGGCCTGGCGGGCCGAGCGGGTGGAAAAAATCCGCCGCGCAGCCGACCATGTGCTGTGCCTGTTCCCCTTCGAGCCAGCGCTTTTGGCGGGCCATGGCATTGCCGCCACCTATGTGGGGCATCCGCTGGCTGGGGTGATTCCCATGGAGCCCGACCGCCTGGCGGCGCGTGCCCATTTGGGCCTGCAGGCGCAGGACCGGGTGCTGGCCATCTTGCCCGGGAGCCGTTCGTCCGAGGTGCAATACATCGCACCGCCTTTTTTTGCGGCGGCTCGCCGCATTCTGCAGGCCCAACCGGCGCTCAAGCTGGTCGTGCCAGCCGTGCCCCTGCTGCGCGCGCGCATCGAACAGGCGGCGCAAGAGGCGGGTTTGGGTGGTGGCCAGGTGCAAATCGTCACGGGCCAGTCGCACGCCGTTCTGGTGGCCTGCGATGTGACCTTGATTGCCAGCGGCACGGCCACGCTGGAGGCCGCCCTGTTCAAGCGCCCCATGGTCATCGGCTACCACATGCACCCGCTCAGTTGGCGCCTGATGCAGCGCAAGCAATTGCAGCCTTGGGTGGGCCTGCCCAATATTTTGTGTGGTGATTTCGTGGTGCCCGAGCTTATCCAGGACGCCGCTACGCCAGGGGCTTTGGCGCAATCGGTGCTCGATTGGTTCGATGCCCTGGAGCAGGACGGTGCGCGCATGGCCACGCTGCAAAAACGTTTCACCGCGCTGCACGAAAGCCTGCGGCGCGATACCCCCCGTTTGTCTGCCCATGCCATCCAAAGTCTTCTCTGAACCCATGCAGGCTACGCTGGACTGGCACGCCCCCCAGGGCCTGGTGGCCGGTGTGGACGAGGCGGGCCGCGGGCCCCTGGCTGGGCCTGTGGTCGCCGCCGCGGTCATCCTGGACGCTCGCCAGCCCATTGCCGGTCTGGCTGATTCGAAAAAACTCACGGCGCTCAGGCGCGAAAAATTGTTTGACGAAATCCGCGCCAAGGCCTTGTGCTGCAGCATTGCCCAGGCCAGTGTGGAAGAGATCGACCAGATCAATATCCTGCAAGCCACCCTGTTGGCCATGCGCCGGGCCGTGCAGGGCCTGCGGCTCAAGCCCGCACTGGTGCTGGTCGATGGCAACCGCCTGCCGGTGCTGGATATTCCTGCAGAGGCCATCGTCAAGGGTGATGCGCTGGTGCCTGCGATCTCGGCCGCCTCCATCCTGGCCAAGGTGCACCGCGACCACTGGTGCGCGCAGGTGGATGCCGAGTACCCGCAGTATGGGTTTGCCGCGCACAAAGGGTATGGCACGGCAGTGCACCTGCAGGCTTTGCGCGCCCACGGCGCCAGCCCCCTGCACCGGCGCAGCTTTGCCCCCGTGGCGCAATGTCTGGGGGCCGCCGCGTGAGCGCTGTGCCAATGCGTATGGTGCGCTCGCGCGACAACGCCTGGGCCAAAGACCTGCGCCGCCTGGCGCAAGACAGCGCGGCCTACCGCAAACAGGGCCGGGTGTGGCTGGAGGGCGACCACCTGTGCCGTGCGGCGCTGGCGCGTGGCTGGCGCCCGTCGGTGGCGGTTTTTTCTGAATCATTTTGGCCTCTGGCGCCCGTCGAATGGACGCAAGCAGCTACCAAAAACATAGTTCTTGCCGACGCCTTGTTTGCCGAAGTGAGTGCGCTGGAGTCTCCTGCCGCCATGGGTTTTGTGCTGGATTTGCCCACCACCCACACCATGGAACCACAAGCCCCCAGCGTGGTGCTTGACCGGGTGCAGGACGCTGGCAACGTCGGCTCCATTCTGCGCAGTGCGGCGGCCTTTGGTTTTGCGCAGGTGCTGGCCATCAAGGGCACGGCCGCGCTGTGGTCGCCTAAGGTGCTGCGGGCGGGCATGGGCGCCCACTTTGGCCTGCGCCTGCACGAAGGCCTGGCCGTGGAAGATTTGCAGACCCTGCGCGTGCCGCTGCTCGTCACCCATGTGCACGGGGGCGGCTTTCTGCACCAGGCCGCGCTGCCCTGGCCCTGTGCCTGGGTGCTGGGGCATGAGGGGCAGGGCGTGTCCGACGCGCTGCTGGCACAGGCGCACCAGCGCATCCGCATCGCGCAGCCCGGGGGCGAGGAGTCGCTCAACGTGGCGGCGGCGGCCGCCATTTGCCTGCACGCCAGCGGTGTGGGAGCTTCCTGAAAGGGCTTCAAGTCCATGCTGCGCTGCCACATCGTCAGCAGATCAGGGTGGTCTGCGGGTACAATCGGGGGCTTTTCTCGCAACAGGCTCGCCCGGCCGCACCCAAAGCAATAACCTATCCGAGAGCAGCCATATCGCCCCAGCCCCTGCTGGCGGCGGGCACCGGGCCAGCCGCAACCAACCGGAGTACCCAGTGCTTTTGTCTCTACAGGGACGTTTCCCTTCCGCCATCCTGGCGCTCGCAGACGGCACGGTCTTTGTCGGCAACTCGATTGGTGCTACAGGCACCACCGTCGGCGAGGTGGTGTTCAACACCGCCATGACCGGCTACCAGGAAATCCTCACAGACCCCAGCTATTGCCAGCAATTGGTGACCTTCACCTATCCGCACATTGGCAATTACGGGGTCAATGCCGAGGATGTCGAGTCGGGCAAAGTCCAGGCCGCGGGCCTCATCATCAAAGACCTGCCGCTCATTGCCAGCAACTTCCGCAGCACCGAAACGCTGTCCGCCTATTTGCAGCGTGAAGGCACGGTGGCCATTGCCAACATCGATACACGCCGCCTCACGCGCCTGCTGCGCGAAAAAGGCGCGCAAAACGGCGCCATCGTCGGCCTGCCAGCGGGCGAGGGCGTGACGCAGGCGCACATCGACGCGGCCCTCGCTGCCGCCAAGGCAGCGCCCAGCATGGCGGGGCTGGATCTGGCCAGGGTGGTCAGCACCCCCAAGGCGTATGAGTGGACGCAAACGGAGTGGCAGCTCGGCAAGGGCTTTGGCACGGCTGAATCGCCCCGTTTCCACGTGGTGGCCTATGACTTTGGCGTCAAGAAAAATATCTTGCGCATGCTGGCCAGCCGGGATTGCCGCGTGACCGTGGTGCCCGCGCAGACCAGCGCCGCCGAGGTGCTGGCCATGAACCCCGATGGGGTCTTCCTCTCCAACGGCCCGGGTGATCCGCAGCCTTGCGACTACGCCATTGCCGCCACGCGCACCTTGATCGAAACCGGCATTCCCATGTTCGGCATTTGCCTGGGGCACCAGATCATGGCCCTGGCTTCGGGCGCGCGCACTTTCAAAATGCAGCACAGCCACCACGGCGCCAACCACCCGGTCAAGGACCTGGATTCGGGCAATGTCTCCATCACCAGCCAGAACCATGGCTTTGCGGTGGAACTCGACTCGCTGCCTGCCTGCCTGCGCGCCACGCACATCAGCCTGTTCGATGGCACGCTGCAGGGTTTGGTGCGTACCGACAAACCGGCGTTCTGCTTCCAGGGCCACCCCGAGGCCTTGCCCGGCCCGCACGACATTGGTTACCTGTTTGACCGCTTCACCCAGGCCATGCGCGTAGCCAAGGCCTGACCCCTACCGATACGGCGAGTTTGTCCATGAAACTTTTCAGCTTTCCCCAGGCGCTGCTTGAAAAAGCCATCCACAAACGGGTGCTCACCTTGCCTTCGCCCCACCGCGAGTGGTTTGCCGAGCGCTGGCAGCAAAAGCCCTATAAAAAAGCCTTCATGGAAAACAAGGCCATGCCCCTGGTCACCCTGGTGGCCAAGGGCAAGACCTGGGACGACGCCACCTTCAGCGAGGCGCTGCAAGAGTGGGATGCCACGTTTTACGAGGCCGAGGCCGAAGTCTTGAGCCCCCTGGTGCAGGGCGATGGCCTGTTGCAACTGATGCAAAAAAACCTGCCCGCCGAGCGTGCCCAGGCCTTGCTGGACAAACTGCAAACCCGCCGCCCCGCAGCACCCGCCGCTGCCCCCGCGACCGACTGAACCACACCATGCCAAAACGCACAGACATCCAAAGCATTCTCATCATCGGCGCCGGCCCCATCATCATCGGCCAGGCCTGTGAATTCGACTACTCCGGCGTGCAGGCCTGCAAGGCGCTGCGCGAGGAGGGCTACCGCGTCATCCTGATCAACAGCAACCCCGCGACGATCATGACCGACCCGGCCACGGCCGACGTGACCTACATCGAGCCCATCACCTGGCAGACGGTCGAGAAGATCATCGCCAAGGAG
>CAZRFF010000167.1:0-5405 GCA_964599265.1 uncultured Simplicispira sp.
GGCGGTGCACGTCGATCAGGGTCTGCGCCTGGGCCGGGAGCTTGCCGAAGCGGTCCACGATTTCTTCCAGCAGTGCGTCGATCTGCTCGCTGCCCTTGGCGCTGGCGAGTTTTTTGTAGAACGACAGGCGCAGGTGCACGTCGCCGCAGTAGTCGTTGGGCAATAGGGCGGGGGCGTGCAGGTTGATGTCGGTCGCGGCCTGCATGGGCGCGAGCAGGTCGGGTTCCTTGCCGTTTTTCAGGCAGCGCACGGCCTCGGACAGCATCTCGTTGTAGAGCTGGAAACCGACTTCGAGCATGTTGCCGCTTTGGTTTTCGCCCAGCACCTCGCCCGCGCCGCGGATCTCCAGGTCGTGCATGGCGAGGTAAAAGCCGCTGCCCAGCTCCTCCATCTGCTGGATGGCTTCCAGGCGCTGCGCGGCCTGCTTGGTCAGGCCCTCGGTGTCGGGCACCATCAAATACGCATAGGCTTGGTGGTGGCTGCGGCCCACGCGGCCGCGCAGCTGGTGCAGCTGCGCCAGGCCGAATTTGTCGGCACGGCTGATGAGGATGGTGTTGGCGCTGGGCACGTCGATGCCGGTCTCGATGATGGTCGAGCACAGCAGGATGTTGTAGCGCTGGGCGACGAAGTCGCGCATGACCTTTTCCAGCTCGCGTTCGGGCATCTGGCCGTGGGCCACGGCGATGCGCGCCTCGGGCAAGAACTCTTCCAGTTTCTGCCGCCGGTTCTCGATCGTTTCCACCTCGTTGTGCAAAAAGTAGCACTGGCCGCCGCGCTTCAATTCGCGCAGCACGGCCTCGCGGATCACGCCCTGGCCTTCGTTGCGCACAAAGGTCTTGATCGCCAGGCGCCGCTGCGGCGCGGTCGCTATCACGCTCAGGTCGCGCAGGCCCTCCAGCGCCATGCCCAGCGTGCGTGGGATGGGCGTGGCCGTGAGGGTGAGCACGTCCACCTCGGCGCGCAGCTGCTTCATGGCCTCTTTGTGGCGCACGCCAAAGCGGTGCTCCTCGTCGATGATGAGCAGCCCCAGGTTCTTGAACTGGGTCGATTCCGACAGCAGCTTGTGCGTGCCGACGACGATGTCCACCGTGCCGTCGGCAATGCCTTTGACGGCGGCGTTGATCTCCTTGCCCGAGCGAAAGCGCGAGACTTCGGCCACCTTCACGGGCCAGCGCGCAAAGCGGTCCACCAGGGTTTGGTAATGCTGCTCGGCCAAGAGCGTGGTGGGCGCCAGGAATGCCACCTGCTTGCCGCCCGTGACGGCGACGAAGGCCGCGCGCAGGGCCACTTCGGTCTTGCCGAAGCCCACGTCGCCGCACACCAGGCGGTCCATGGGGCGCGGCGAAATCATGTCCTGAATGACGGCGTGGATGGCGGCGTTCTGGTCGGCGGTTTCTTCAAAGCCGAAGTCGCTCACGAACTGCTCGTAGTCCTGCGGGCTATAGCGGAAGGCGTGGCCCTGGCGCGTGGCGCGGCGGGCGTAGATGTTGAGCAGCTCGGCGGCGGCGTCGCGCACCTGCTCGGCGGCGCGGCGCTTGGCCTTTTCCCACTGGCCGCTGCCCAGCTTGTGCAGCGGTGCTTCGTCGGCAGAAACGCCGGTGTAGCGGCTGATGAGCTGCAATTGGCTGACCGGCACGTAGAGTACGGCGTTGCCCGCGTATTCCAGGTGCAAGAACTCCTGCAAGGCGGGCGAGCCGTCGGGGTTCTTGTTGCCCACGTCCATGTTCACCAGGCCCCGGTAGCGGCCAATGCCGTGCTGGCTGTGCACCACGGGGTCGCCCACGCTCAGCTCGGAGAGGTCTTTGATGAGCGCTTCCACATCGCTCACCTGCTCCTGTTTCTTGCGGCGGCGTGTGGTGGGGCCCACGGCGAACAGCTCGGTCTCGGTGACCAGGTCGATGCCTTCTTCCACCCAGGCAAAGCCCTGGGCCAAGGCCCCTGTGGCGATACCGATTTTTTCGTCGTTCTGGGCCTGGAATTCGGCCAGGCTGTCGAAGGCCGGCGGGTTCAGGCCCGAGGCGCGCAAAAAATCCAGCAGGCTGGTTTGCCGACCTGCGCTCTCGGCCAGGATGAGCACGCGCTGGGGCGTCGCGGCGATGTGCGCCTGCAGGCGCGCCAGCGGCTCTTCGGCGCCGCGCAATACGGTCACATCGGGCAGGCGCTGGGCAAAGGCGTTGTCCACCACGTCGCTCTGGTCGTTGCGCAGCGCCAGTTGGGCATGGTCCTTGGCTTGCAGGTAAAACTGCTCGGCGGTCAAGAACAGCGTTTCAGGCGGCAGGGCGGGGCGTTCGGGGTCGCCTGCCAGCAGGCGGTGGCGCTCGCGCGTGTCTTGCCAGAAGCGCTGGAATGCGCCCTCCAGGTCGCCGTGCAGCACCACGGTGGCTTCGGGGCCCAGGTAATCGAAGACCGTGGCGGTGCTGTCGAAGAACAGCGGCAGGTAGTACTCGATGCCGGCGGTGGCCACGCCGTTGCCCATGTCCTTGTAGATGCGGCTTTTGGTGGGGTCGCCTTCCAGCAATTCGCGCCAGCGGTTGCGAAAACGCGCGCGCGCCGTCTCGTCCATGGGGAACTCGCGCCCAGGCAGCAACCGCACTTCGGGTACGGGGTAGAGGCTGCGCTGGCTGTCCGGGTCAAAGGTACGGATGGAGTCGATCTCGTTGTCGAACAAATCCACCCGGTAGGGCTGCAGCGAGCCCATGGGGAACAGGTCGATGAGGCCGCC
This sequence comes from uncultured Simplicispira sp., assembly GCA_964599265.1. GTDB lineage: Bacteria > Pseudomonadota > Gammaproteobacteria > Burkholderiales > Burkholderiaceae_C > Simplicispira. The sequence goes on from CAZRFF010000167.1 coordinate 2,723, forward strand.
GCGCACCGCGTATTCGCCGGGGCTGACCACCTGGCTCACATGCTGGTAGCCCGCCAGCGTGAGCTGTGCCTTGAGCTGCGCCTCGTCGAGCTTTTGCCCGGTTTTGAAATGGAAGGTATAGCCCGCCAGAAAGGCCGGTGGCGCAAGGCGGTACAGCGCCGTGGTGGCGGGCACCAGCACCACGTCGGCGCCCGTGTCCTTGTCTTTCTGGCTGATGCGCCACAAGGTGGACAGGCGCTCGCTGATCAAGTCCTGGTGCGGAGAAAACTGGTCGTAGGGCAGGGTTTCCCAGTCCGGGAACAGGGCGCAGCGCAGCCCTGGGGCGAAAAACGCCATCTCGTCGATCAGGCGCTGGGCGTCGGCGGCATCGGCCGTGACGATCGCCGTGGTGTGGCCTTGCGCCGTACCGTGTTCGGCCAGGCGCCCCAGCAGCAGCGCATCGCTGCTGCCCACGGGGCGGGGGAGGGCAAAGCGTTTGCCAGGGGTGAGTTTGGGGATCTGCATGCGCAAAATAAAACAAACCCGGCGGCAGTGGCCAGGTTCTGTGGGCAGCCTTGGATTTTAGAATGCCTGCATGACCGATCCGCTCATCCCGCCATTGACCTTGTCCGCAGGCGTGCCTTCGCAGTCTGCGGGCCATTTCTGGGCGCTGCTGCCTTGTGCGGGGACTGGCACGCGGGCTGTGGCCGGCGCGGTGCAGGGCGACCCTGCCGTGCCCAAGCAATACCAGACCGTGGCCGGCCAGCCCATGGTGCTGCACACGCTGGCGGCGTTTGCCGGTGTGGTGCGTTTGCGTGGCACGCTGGTGGCCGTGGCGAAGGGCGATCGGTTTTGGGACCATTGGCCCACTGCCCACGGTTTTGTGGTGCCGTGCGGCGGGCCCACCCGCGCCCAGACGGTGCTGGGCGGCTTGCGGGCCTTGCAAGAGCGCGGCGCGCAGGCGCAGGACTGGGTGCTGGTGCACGATGCCGCGCGTTGCCTGGTGACCACCGCGCAAATCGACACCCTCATCGACGTTTGCATGCACGATGGGGTGGGGGGGCTCCTGGGTTATCCGCTGGCCGATACGCTCAAGACGGCCATGTCCGGCCCTGGCGGTGTGCGCGTGGCGTCCACGGTGGACCGCAGCGACAAATGGCTGGCGCAAACACCGCAGATGTTCCGCATCGGGCCGCTGGCTGCGGCGCTGGAACGCGCAGGCCCCGCCGTGACGGACGAGGCCAGCGCCATGGAGGCCATGGGCCTGCACCCACGCCTGGTGCCCAGCAGCGCACTGAATTTCAAGGTCACCTACCCCGAGGACTTTGCCTTGGCCGAAGCGGTGCTCATGCAGCGCGGCCATGGCGCCACCCTGGAGCGTTTTGGCGGCATGCGCGCCCCCGCCATGCCCGCCACCGACCCCGCAAAGGAATACAAAGCATGAATATCAGAATCGGCGAAGGCTGGGATGTGCACGCCCTGGTGCCGGGCCGCCGTTTGGTCATCGGCGGGGTGGACATTCCGCACAAGGCGGGCCTCTTGGGGCATTCGGATGCCGATGTGCTGCTGCACGCCATCACCGATGCATTGCTCGGCGCGGCCGCCTTGGGTGACATTGGCACGCACTTCCCGGACACCGATGCGCAGTTTCGCGGTGCTGATTCGGTGGCCTTGCTGGCCGAGGCTGCACGCCGGGTGCGCGCCCAGGGTTATGCCATCGGCAATGTGGACAGCACCGTGGTGGCGCAGGCGCCGCGCCTGGCCGCCCACATCCCGGCCATGCGCCAGTGCATCGCCCAGGCGCTGGGCCTGAGCGTGGGGCAGGTGAACGTCAAGGCCAAAACGGCAGAGCGCCTGGGGCCGGTGGGCCAGGGCCAAGCGATCGAGGCGCGCGCGGCCGTGTTGCTGTTTGGTGCCTGAAACCTCTTCAGGCGGCCGGTGCCTTGGTTCGGGCAGGGCGTTTGGTTTGCAGGCGCTGCAGGCGGGGGTCGGTGCCCGGCTGGTTGGCGCGTTGCAGCTGCACATGGGCCACCAAGCCGCCTGAACTGGCGTTGGCCAAGGCAAAAATGCCTCCCATGCGCTGGATGGTCTTGTCCACGATCGACAAGCCCAACCCCGCGCCCGCCGCCGCCGTGCGCGCCGCATCGCCCCGGAAAAAGGGCTTGGTCAGGTTGGCCAATTGTTCGGGGGGGACGCCAGGGCCGTGGTCGCGCAGCTTGACCAGCACCCATTCTTCGCGCCCCTTGGCGGCAATCTCCACCTGGGTAATGCCGGTTTCGGTGTCCTTGCCATAGCGCCGGGCATTCTCCAGCAGGTTGGAGATGACACGCGCCAGTTCGATCTCGTCGGCCAGCACGTTCAGGTCGTCTGGAATCTGCATGGTGATTTGCAGCTCGCGGTGGTTTTGCACGGCGTATACGCAAGAGGACACCACGGCCAGCAGGTTCACGGGTGTGAGGGCGACGCTGTCGGGGCGGGCGTAGTCGAGGAATTTGTCGATGGTGGCGTCCAACTGCACGATGTCGGCCACCATGTGCTCGCGGGCCTCGTCGTCGGTCACGCTCATTTCGGTTTCCAGGCGCAGGCGTGCCAGGGGCGTGCGCAGGTCGTGCGAAATGCCGGCCAGCATCACGGCGCGATCCTGTTCCAGTTTGGCCAGTTTTTGGGCCATGCGGTTAAAGCCGATGTTGACCTCGCGGATTTC
>CAZRFF010000168.1:0-5363 GCA_964599265.1 uncultured Simplicispira sp.
GTCAATTTGGCGTGCCCGTACCCCGCGGCATTCCAGCGTTCACGGTTCAAGAGGCGGTCGAAGCCGCCCAAAAACTGGGTGGCCCCGTGTGGGTGGTCAAAGCCCAGATCCACGCCGGTGGCCGTGGCAAGGGCGGCGGCGTCAAGGTGGCGAAGAGCCTGGACCAGGTCAAAGAACTGGCCGGCCAAATCCTGGGCATGCAGCTCATCACGCACCAAACCGGCCCCGAAGGCCAGAAGGTGCGCCGCCTGTACATCGAAGACGGCGCGGACATCCAGAAAGAGTATTACCTGTCTGTCGTGACCGACCGCGGCACGCAGAAGGTGGCCTTCATTGCCTCCAGCGAAGGCGGCATGGACATCGAAGAAGTGGCGCACAGCACGCCCGAGAAAATCGTCAAGGTCTTTGTCGATCCCGCCATCGGCCTGACCCAGGCGCAAGGCGAAGAACTGGCCCGCGGCGTGGCCATGCCTGCCGACTCGGTGGCCCAGTTCATCGACGTCTGCCAGAAGCTCTACAAGTGCTACATGGACACCGACGCGTCGCTGGTCGAAATCAACCCGCTCAACCGCGACGGCAAAGGTAACATCATCGCCCTGGACGCCAAGTTCAACTTTGACGCCAACGCCCTGTTCCGCCACCCCGAGATCGTGGCCCTGCGCGACCTGGACGAAGAAGACCCCGCTGAAATCGAAGCCTCCAAGTTCGATCTGGCCTACATCAGCCTGGACGGCAACATCGGCTGCCTGGTGAACGGCGCTGGCCTGGCCATGGCCACCATGGACACCATCAAGCTCTTCGGCGCAGAGCCCGCCAACTTCCTCGACGTGGGCGGCGGCGCCACCCCCGAGAAGGTGACCGAGGCCTTCAAGATCATGCTCAAGAACCCCAAGGTCAAGGCCATTCTGGTCAACATCTTTGGCGGCATCATGCGCTGCGACACCATCGCCACCGGCGTCATCACCGCCTGCAAGGCCGTGAACCTGAGCGTGCCGCTGGTCGTGCGCATGAAAGGCACCAACGAAGATCTGGGCAAGAAGATGCTGGCCGAATCGGGCCTGCCCATCATCAGCGCCGACACCATGGCCGAAGCCGCCCAAAAGGTCGCTGCCGCCGTCAAAGCCTAAGCCCAGGAAAGAGAGAAACGTCATGTCGATCTACATCAACAAAGACACCAAGGTCATCACCCAGGGCATCACCGGCAAAACCGGCCAGTTCCACACCGAGAAATGCCAGGAATACGCCAACGGCAAAAACTGCTTCGTCGCCGGCGTGAACCCCAAAAAAGCGGGCGAGAAGATTTTTGACATTCCGATCTACGCCTCCGTCAAGGAAGCCGCCAGCCAGACCGGTGCCACCGTTTCGGTGATTTACGTGCCGCCCGCAGGCGCCGCCGCCGCCATCTGGGAGGCCGTGGAGGCCGATCTGGACCTGGCCATCTGCATCACCGAGGGCATTCCCATCCGCGACATGCTCGAAGTGCGCAACAAGATGAAGGCCAAAGAAGCTGCTGGCGGCAAGAAGACCCTGCTGCTGGGCCCCAACTGCCCTGGCCTCATCACCCCCGATGAGATCAAGATCGGCATCATGCCCGGCCACATCCACAAAAAAGGCCGCATCGGCGTGGTGTCCCGCTCGGGCACGCTGACGTACGAAGCCGTGGCGCAGCTCACCGAAATCGGCCTGGGTCAATCCAGCGCCGTGGGCATTGGTGGCGACCCCATCAACGGCCTCAAGCACATCGACGTGATGAAGGCCTTCAACGACGACCCCGATACCGATGCCGTCATCATGATCGGCGAAATCGGCGGCCCCGACGAAGCTGAAGCCGCCCTGTGGTGCAAGGCCAACATGAAGAAGCCCATCGTCGGCTTCATCGCTGGCGTCACCGCCCCTCCCGGCAAGCGCATGGGCCATGCGGGCGCGCTGATCTCCGGCGGCGCCGACACGGCCGATGCCAAGCTCGCCATCATGGAAGAGTGCGGCTTCAAGGTCACGCGCAACCCCAGCGAAATGGGCAAAATCCTCAAATCGCTGATCTAAACCCCTGCAAAAACCTCCACGCTACGGCGTGGAGGGCCGCCACTTCAAACGCCTGAGACATCCCCTCTCAGGCGTTTTTGCTGGCGGGTCGTGGTTTTCTCGCATTATTTTGGTTAACCCTGTTGGCTATAGCGCAAGGAAAGGCCATAGTTTGGTTTTCGCAGGGGCAGGCACGCCCATTGCTTGCCTTTCGCACCATTCCAACAAGGAAATTTGCACCGTGGGACACCGCACCGCCGCACTGCCCGCCATGGCCCCGCTGCTCCGGCAGGGCCTATGGCCTTTGCTGCTGGCCTTGCTGTTGGCGGTGCTGTATGGGGCCAGTGGGGGGCTGCCCGACCAGCGCCTGTATGCGGCGGCTGCGGCGCGCACCAGCCAGGAGCCTCCCAAGGACATCGCCGTCATCGCCATTGACGGTGCCAGCCTGGCCCAGCAAGGCGCCTGGCCCTGGCCGCGCGACCGGCTGGCGCAACTGGTAGACCAACTGGCTGCAGCCAGCCCGCGCTCCATTGTGCTGGCCTTGCCGCTGGAAGGCGCCCAAAGCGACCGCAGCCTGCCCTACCTGCGCCAGATCCGCTCCCAGCTCGCCATGGCGCCAGCAGGCGCACAAGCCTTCGCCACCGCCATCGCCCGTACCCTGACCGAGGCCGAAACCGCCCTGGACACCGACCAGCGCCTGGCCGCCAGCTTGCGCCGCGCGGGCAATGTGCTGCTCATGGCCCGCATGGAGGCCAGCCCCCCCGGCGAGCCCCCGGCCCGCGTGCGCCTGCCCCCCTTCATGCACCGCAGCGCCATGGGCGGGGCCGTGCCCCAGGCTTTGGCGGTGCAAGCCATGGCGCCGCCGCTGGATCTGCTGGGCAACGCCGCGGTCGGGGTAGGGCAGATCGCTGCCAGCGATGGTCCGCCGGGCGATGCGCCGCCACTCACCCTGTTGCTATCGGCCGATGGGGCCCTGGTACCCTCGCTGGCGCTGTTGGCCGCGGCGCACAGCCTGCACCTGGGGCCCTCGCGTATCCAGTGGATTGACAACCAGGGCCTGCGCTTGGGCAGCTCCCTGCTGCCCGCCTCGGCGCAGGCCCAGGTGGTGCCCCTGCCTTACGCCCGCAGCGGCGCCCATGAAGGCGGCCGCCCTGCCATCGCTGGCGCATTCCCCCAGCATTCCGCCCAGGCGCTGCTGGCGGGCAAGCTGGCCCCCGCGCTGCTGCAAGACCGCACAGTGGTCGTTGGCTTGGCCTCTGCCGGTGCTTTTCCCCACCCCCAACAGTTGGCAGAGCACATTGCTGCGCTGCGCCAGGGCCATGTGCAAATCCGCCCCGCCTGGGCGCCGGTGCTGCAGTGGGCCGCCACATTGACTGCCGTGGCGGTGCTGGTGGTGGCCTTGCCTGCCTTGGGCGCAGGATTGGGCTATGGGCTCACGCTGGGCCTGGCGCTGGCCATGTTGGCGCTGGAATGGGGCGCCATGCAGGCCTCGGGGCTGGCGCTGCCGCTCACACTGCCCGCAGCCGTGCTGTTGTTGGGCCTGCTGCTGCATTGGGCGCGCAGGGCGCCAGCGCCTGCCGCACCGGGTGCTGCGCCCGCACGTTCGGCCGACCCAGAAGCCGACCGCTTGATGGGCCTGGCGCTGCAAGGCCAGGGCCAGCTCGACATGGCCTTTGCCCGGCTGCGCCGTGTGCGTGGTAACCCGCAGGTGTTGTCGGATTTGATGCACCTGGCCCAGGAGTTTGAAAACAAGCTGCGCTTCGACCAGGCGGTGGAGGTGTACACCCACATCCTGCGCCAAGACAAAGGCCACGAAGAAGCCCGCAAACGCCGCCGCCGGGCACGCCACCTGGCCGAGGTGGCCGCCCAGGCCAGTCTGTCGCCAGAATCGCCAGCCAACGACATGCCTGGTGCGCACCCCGCCACCCTGGGGCGCTACCAGATCGAAAAAGAACTGGGGCGTGGCGCGATGGGCGTGGTGTACCAGGGGCGCGACCCCAAAATCAGCCGCACTGTGGCCATCAAGGCGCTGGCGTTGGGGCAGGAGTTTGAAGGCAATGCCTTGGTGGATGCGCGTTCGCGCTTCTTCCGCGAGGCCGAATCGGCCGGGCGCCTGCAGCACCAGCACATCGTCACCATTTACGACGTGGGCGAAGACCAAGGTTTGGCCTGGATGGCCATGGAGCTGCTCAAGGGCCAAGACCTGGTGGCGCACACCCAGGCAGACCAGTTGCTTCCGATCGAAACGGCGGTGTCCATTGCGGCCAGGGTGGCCGACGCGCTGGACTACGCCCACCAGCAAAACGTCATCCACCGCGACATCAAGCCCGCCAACATCATGTACGACGCGCAGGCCGACACGGTCAAGGTGTCAGACTTCGGCATTGCGCGCATCACCGACAACAGCAAAACCCGCACTGGCCTGGTACTGGGTACGCCCAGCTTCATGGCGCCCGAGCAACTGGCCGGGCGGCGCATCGACGGGCGCTGCGACCTCTATGCCCTGGGCGTCACTTTGTTCCAGCTCCTCACGGGCGAACTGCCCCTGCGCGGCAAATCCATGAGCGAGCTCATGCACCACATCGCCCACACCCCCGCCCCCGATGTGCGCAGCCTGCGCCCCGACCTGTCCCCAGAACTTGCCCAGGTGCTGGCAAAGGCCCTCAGCAAAAATCCGCAAGACCGCTACCAGACCGGCCGCCAGTTGGCCGACGCACTGCGTGGCGTGCGCGCCACCGCGCAGGGGGTACAAAGCGTTGCAAATGCGCCAATTGACGTTTCCCTCGACTATGATGGCGGGCGCAGCTATTCCCCCTCCAACCCCATGCCGGATTTCCAAACCACTGTGATGGACGCCGACGGTTCTTCCAGGCCCCTTTCCGGCCCAGGCCCAGGTGCACGATGAGCACAGCACCTGCCATTGCTTACCAGTTTGTTGCGCAGACCGACCCTGGCCGTGTGCGTTCGAACAACGAAGACGCCGCCACGGTGGATGTGCAAGCGCAGGTCGCCGTGCTGGCCGACGGCATGGGGGGCTACAACGCCGGCGAAGTGGCCAGCGGCATGGCCACCACCTTCATCCAGGCCGAAATGGCCCGCTGGATTGCCCAGGCCGGCCTCAACCTCAAGGCCCAGGATCTGCGCCGCGCACTGGAAATCTGCATAGACAACGCCAACCAGGCCATTTTGGGCGCGGCGGAATCCAATCCGCAGTACATGGGCATGGGCACCACGCTGGTGGTGGGGGTGTTTCAGGGCGGCCGCCTCATGCTGGGCCATATTGGCGACTCGCGCTGCTACCGGCTGCGCGCTGGCGTGCTGGACCAAATCACCCGCGACCA
>CAZRFF010000169.1:0-5340 GCA_964599265.1 uncultured Simplicispira sp.
GTTTCGCTGTGCACCTTTGAGCCTGCTGGCGCGCCGCGTGCCAGTGTGGTCATTGGCGGGGCCATGGGCGTGCGGCAGGACTACTACGCATCGTTCGCCCAGTGGCTCGCGGGGCAGGGCTTTCGCGTCACCACCTTCGACTACCGGGGCCATGGCGATTCGCTCACCGGCCCCATGCGTGCCGTGCAGGCCGATTTGCTGGACTGGGCGCGTGACTATGGCGCGGTGATCGCCGCCGCACGGGCCGCCCAGCCCCACATTCCCTTGTATTTGCTCGGCCACAGCCTGGGTGCGCAACTCCCCGGCCTGCTGCCCAACCCGCAGCACATCGACGGCCTGCTCAGCGTGGCCGCCGGCAGCGGCTACTGGCGCGACAATGCGCCGCGCTTGAAGCGTATGGTGCCGTATTTTTGGTGGGTGCTGGTGCCGCTGGCCACGCGCCTGTGCGGCTACTTTCCGGGGCGCAGCCTGCGCAAGGTGGGCGACCTGCCCGCGGGGGTGATGTGGCAATGGCGCCGCTGGTGCCTCCACCCGCGCTACAGCGTGGGCGCCGAGGGGCCTGCGGCCGAAAAAAGCTACGCGGCCGTGCGCTTTCCGGTGCTGGCCTTGTCGATGAGCGACGACGAGCTGATGACCCTGAACGGCACCGAGCAACTGGTGGGTTTTTACCCCAATGCGCCGGTGCGGGTAGAGCGCATTGTCCCCAAGGATGTGGGGGCGCTGCGCATTGGGCATTTCGGGTTTTTTCGTGAGCAGTTCCGGGGCTCGCTGTGGCCGCGTGCAGTGGACTGGCTGGGGCAACTGGCGACCCCGGCGGGTGCCGGGGATCGTCACATGCACGACGGCACGGCAGGCCCATTCCAGGCACACTTGGCAGCATGAACACACACCACCACCCCTTTGACCAGGCCCTGGCGCTGGAAACAACCGCGCCCGACCACTACCGCGGCCACACCCACCCCGCGTACTGGAACATGGTAGGCCCGTTTGGCGGTATCACGGCTGCGGCGGCGCTGCAAGCCATTTTGCTGCACCCCGAGCGGCTGGGCGAACCCTTGTCGCTCACCGTGAACTACGCCGGGGCGCTGACCACCGGCCCCTTCACGGTGCAGGCCGTGCCCGTGCGCACCAACCGCTCCACGCAGCACTGGACGGTGAGCATTCTGCAAACCGATGCCCAGGGCCAGAGCGTGGTCACCACCACCGCCACGGCCGTTACGGCGGCGCGGCGCGAGACCTGGGGCATTTCGGACCAGCCCATGCCCGCCGTGCCGCAGCCAGAAACCCTGGAGCGCATTGGCCCGGTGAGCGGGGTCGAATGGTTCAACCGCTACGAATTCCGACCCGTGCTGGGCGCCTTGCCCGAGCGTTGGAATGGCCAGGGCGACAACAGCCTCACGCAGTTGTGGATCCGCGATGCGCCCGAGCGTTCGCTGGATTTTTGCGCCCTGGCGGCGCTGGCCGATGTGTTCTTTCCGCGCGTGTGGTTGCGCCGCGCCGTGCACGTGCCCGCGGGCACGGTGTCCATCACGGTGTACTTCCACGCGAGCGCGGAGCAGTTGCAGGCCACGGGCACCGGCTTTGTGCTGGGGCAGGCGCGGGCGCAGGAGTTTCGCAATGGGTTTTTTGACCAGACAGCACAGCTGTGGAATGCGGCGGGCACCCTGCTCGCCACCAGCCACCAAATTGTTTACTACAAGGAATGAAAGCACACCATGAGTGAGCCCACCACCGATATCCTCGTGCACGCCGATGGCGGCATCACCACGCTGACCTTCAACCGCGTGGACAAGAAGAACTCCATCACCCGCGCCATGTACGCGGCCCTGGCCGATGCGCTGGAAGCTGCCGCGCAAGACGCCAGCGTGCGCGTGGTCGTGCTGCAGGGCGATGCCACCATTTTCAGCGCGGGCAACGACATTGGCGACTTTTTGCAGCAGCCGCCGTCTTCGCAGGATTCGCCGGTGTTCCGCTTTTTGCGTGCCATTGCCACCTTTCCCAAGCCCGTGGTGGCTGCCGTGTGCGGCCCGGCCGTGGGCATTGGCACCACGCTGCTCCTGCACTGCGACCTGGTCTATGCAGGCGACAACGCGGCCTTCTCGCTGCCTTTTGCGAACCTGGGCCTGTGCCCCGAGGCGGCCTCCAGCCTGCTCTTGCCGCAAATGCTGGGCTACCACCGCGCTGCCGAGGCGCTCTTGCTGGGCGAACCCTTCATGGCCGAGGCGGCGCTGGAAGTGGGTCTGGTCAACCGCGTGGTGCCGCCCACCGAATGCAATGCCGTGGCCCAGGCGCAGGCGCGCAAGCTTGCGGCCAAACCGCTGTCGGCCCTGGTCGAGACCAAGCGCCTGATGAAGCTGGGCCAGACGGCCCCGGTGCTGGAGCGCATGGGCGTGGAAGGCGAAAGCTTTGGCCGCATGCTGGGTGAGCCTGCTGCGCGGGAGGCTTTTACCGCGTTCATGCAGAAGCGCAAGCCGGATTTCAGCGGGCTCTGAGAGAGTCTGGAGGGCAGAGACGCAGTAGCATGGCGCCCTTGCCCTGCCGGGTTTCCAACGGGATTTTTTCATGAGTAAAACCACCGCCCCTCCGCCTCCCTTTGAACCCGAATTCATCGCCGGGCTCAAGGCCATTTTCGAGGAGCGCATTGCCTTCAACCAGGTGCTGGGCCTCAAGATAGAGCGCATGGAGTCCGATGGCGTGGTGGGCCGCATTGCCATGAAGCCCGAGCTGGTGGGCCACTTTGCCTACAACCGCATCCATGGCGGCGTGATCAGCGCGGGGCTCGATGCCATGGGGGGGCTGGCTGTCATGGCCGCCATTGGCGCGCGCCACATGGATGAAGAACCCCTGCAGCGCCTGCACCGTTTCAGCAAGCTGGGCACCATCGACCTGCGGGTGGACTATTTGCGCCCCGGGATAGGCACGCAGTTTGAATTGCGCGCCCAGGTGCTGCGCCTGGGATCGCGTGTGGCCAATACGCGCATGGAATTCTTGGGACCGGACGGCCAGCTGATGTCCACGGGGGCGGCGGCTTACATCGTCTCTTGAGCGTGCGCGGCTTGTGTGATTTTGCAATGGCTGCAAGCGTACGCAACATCTGAACCAACTGCTTACGACTCTTGCCAAATAGGGGGTGTTTGTAGCGTTTGGGGCTTCTACGATGGACTTTTGTCGTAAGGAGAACCCATGGCGGTGCAAAACCCTTTTTTCGGTCGGCGCGAAGCCGAAACCCTGGCATCCAGAACGCTGCCTTCTGCGCCAGAGCGCGCCAGCACTGGTGTGGCCCCTGCGGCCCAGCAGGCGGCGCCCACAGCGACAGCGGCCAAAGCAGTGCGCGATGCAGCCTCTGAGCCCGTGGGCAGCAAGCTCACCGTAGGGCCCAATATCAAGCTCAAGGGCGTGGAGATCACCGATTGCGATACCTTGGTGGTGGAAGGCACGGTCGAAGCCACCATGGATTCGCGTGTGATCCAGATTGCTGAGCAGGGCGCTTTTCGTGGCGCGGCCGAGATCGACATTGCCGAGATCCATGGCGAATTCAATGGCACCCTCACGGCGCGGCACAAACTCGTGATCCACGGTACGGGCAAGGTCAGTGGCAAAGTGCGCTATGGCAAACTCATCATTGAAGAGGGTGGTCAACTGAGTGGCGAAGTGGAAATGGGCACGGCCAGCACGCCGCAGCGCAGCCAGCGCCCTGTGGAGGCGGTGGCGCTCCAGGCTTGACCCACGGCCCTGCTGCTATTTTGCCAAGCGAACGCTTGCCAAAATAGCCAGCCCCCGCTAAGGTGGCGGGCATGGATGTGCACGCCACCGTAGCCCAGCCCCTGCGCAAGCCGCGGGGGCGCCCCCGCAAACCGCCCGAAGCCCGTGATGAGGGCAACCGCCGGCGTGCCTTGGTGCGTGCGGCGGCGCAGCTGTTTCGCCACCACGGATTTGCCGCGGTGAGCACGCGCAATCTTGCGGCCGCAGCGGGCATGTGCAGCGGTTCGCCCTTCTACCATTTTGAGAGCAAGAGCGCTTTGCTGTATGCCGTCATGCAAGAGGGCATGGAGCAGGCCGTGCGCAGCCAGCAGGCCATGCTGGAGCACCTGCCCGCAGATGCAGCACCGCCAGTCCAGTTGGCCGCGCTGGTGCGCCACCATTTCGAGGTGCTGTTCGGCCCCGATGGCGATTTCATCCCGGTGATGCTGTACGAATGGCGCTCGCTGGGCGCCAAGGAGCGAGGCAGCGTTGCCCAACTGCGCACCGTGTACGAGGCGCCCTGGATGCCGGTGCTGCAAGCGCTGCACGCCTCGGGCCAGTTGCGCATAGCGCCACGCATGGCGCGTTTGTTCATTTTTGGGGCGCTCAACTGGGCGGTGCAGTGGTACCGGCCCGGTGGCCCCTTGACCCTGGATGGGCTGAGCGAGCAGGCCTTGTGCTTGTTCCTGGGCCCGGCCGATGGCGTGGTGCCGACCAAAAACCATGGAGACTGCTGAATGAATCCCCTGTTCCAATCCGAACTGCAAGACAAGGTATTGCACCTGCGCTTTGGCCAAGCCGGTGGGCGCAACCTGATGGACGATGCCTGGTTCCACACGCTGGAGGGCCATTTGGCCCGGGCCGATGCCGATCCTGCCGTGCGTGTGGTGCTGCTGAGCGCCGAAGGCGATGCTTTCTGCACCGGCGCCAACCTCAAGAGCGTGCAGCATGGCTTGCTGTCCGATGGCTACGACAAGTCGGGACTGGCCTGCTTGCTGCGCCGCCTGACCACGCTGGCCAAGCCTTTGGTGGCGGCGGTGCATGGCATGGCCATTGGCGGGGGCACGACGCTGCTGCTGCATTGCGATTTTGTGCATGCCGCGCAGGGCACGCGCTTTCAGATGCCGTTTGCCAAACTGGGTCTGGTGCCCGAGTTTGGCTCCAGCTACCTGCTGCCCTTGAATGCGGGCATGCGCCTGGCCAGCCAACTGGTGCTGCTGGGCGAACCGTTTGACGCCGACACCGCGCTGCGTGCAGGCATCATCACCACCGTGGAGCCCGAAGGCCAGGCCTTGGCCCGTGCGCGCCAGACGGCGACCGCCCTGGCCCAGCTGGCCCCCGGCCCAGTGGCGCGGGCCAAGCAGCTCTTGCGCCAGGGCCACCAGACGGCGCTGCAGGCAGCATTGGCCGCCGAAGGCGCGGCGTTGCAGGACTGCATGCAATCGCCCGAACTGGCCGAGGCCGTGGTGGCGTTCATTGAAAAACGCCCGGCGGATTTTTCGCGGTTTTAGCTGTGGGGTGTGAGCATACCGGTATGCGCTTCCGTCAATCTGTTGACAAAAACGCCACACCCACCCACAAGGAAGCAAACAATTACAT
>CAZRFF010000170.1:0-5316 GCA_964599265.1 uncultured Simplicispira sp.
CGCGTCCGGCGCCTTGCTGCAGCAGATGGCCAAGGGCGCGCCGGTGGACGTGTTTGCCTCGGCCGACCAGGAGACCATGGACCAGGCGCAGCAGCAGAACCTGGTGCGCGCTGCCGACCGGCAGGACTTCGTGCGCAACGCCCTGGTGGTGATCGCGCCCATCGACGCCAAGGCGCCGCCTGCGGCACTGAAGGACTTGGCCGGGCAGGGCGTCACGCGCGTGGCCTTGTCTTCGCCCGCCAGCGTGCCGGTGGGGCGCTACGGCAAGCATGCGCTGGAGGCCGCGGGCCTGTGGGCGGCGGTGCAGCCCAAGGTCATCAACACCACCAACGTGCGCCAGTCGCTGGACTACGTGGCGCGCGCCGAGGTGGATGCGGGCTTCGTGTACGCCACCGACGCCGCCATCATGAAGGACAAGGTCAAGACGGTGTTCGACGTGCCGCTGGACGTGGCCATTCTCTACCCCATCGCGCGCACCGCCGCCAGCGGCAATGCTGCCGAGGCCGATGCCTTCATCGCCTACGTCCGCTCGCCTGAGGGCCAGGCCGTCTTGGCGCGCTACGGTTTCTTGAAGCCCTGAGCGCCCACCCAGTCTGACCATGGATGGCGCATGGCCCGCTCTCTGGCTCTCGCTGCAAGTGGCCACCTGGGCCACGCTGGCGTGCCTGGTGCTGGGCACGGGCGTGGGCTTTGCGCTGGCGCGCTGGCGCTTTCCGGGGCGCGAACTGGTCGATACGCTGCTCACGCTGCCCATGGTGATGCCGCCCACGGTGCTGGGCTACTACCTGCTGGTGCTGCTGGGGCGCAAGGGCTGGCTGGGCGGCTGGCTGCACGCCACCTTCGGCATCAACCTGATCTTCACGCTGACGGGCGCGGTGATCGCGGCCACGGTGGTGGCGTTCCCGCTGGTGTTCAAGCCCGCGCGCGCCGCCTTCGAGGCGGTGGACCCGCAGTTGCAGGACGCTGCGCGCGTGCTCGGTATTTCCGAGGCGGGCGTGTTCTGGCGCGTCACGCTGCCGCTGGCCTGGCGCGGCATCCTGGCCGGGGTGCTGCTGGGCTTTGCGCGTGCGCTGGGCGAATTTGGCGCCACGCTGATGGTGGCGGGCAGCATTCCGGGCAAGACGCAGACGCTGTCGATTGCCGTCTACGAGGCCGTGCAGGCCGGGCAGGACGGCGTGGCCAACCTGCTCGTGCTCATCACCTCGGTGGTCTGCGTGGCGGTGCTGCTGGCCGTGGGCAAGCTGGCGCCCGGCAGGGTGGCAAAGCAATGATGCATCCCCCTGTGGCGCTGCGCGCCTTCCCCCTTCTCTCGAATTGCTGCGCACTTCGGGAAGGGGGACGCCACCAGCGCGGCGGGGCGGCCCTTGCGCGGTGGCCGCTGGCTTGGGCCGCGCCAGTATCGTGGGGTGTGGGTCGTGTGCAATGTAGCGGCGCACAGAGAGGTTTGCATGCGGTTTGACGTGGACATCCGCAAGACACTGCGCTCGGGCCACCGCACGTTCGAGCTGCAGGCGCGCTTTTGCGCGCAGGGCGAGCGCGTGGTGGTGGTGGGGCCGTCGGGTGCGGGCAAGAGCATGCTGCTCAAGGTGCTGGCCGGCCTGGTGCGGCCCGATGCGGGCCATATCCGGCTCGACGGCGAGACGCTGTTCGATGCCGCCAAGGGCATCCACCTGCCGCCGAGCGCGCGCGCCGTGGCCTACCTGTTCCAGGACTATGCGCTGTTTCCCCACCTCAACGTGCGCCAGAACATCGGCTTCGGGCAGTTGCGGGGCTGGCGCAACCCGGCGGCGGCGCATGCCAGCCCTGAGGTGGACCGCTGGATCGATACCTTCGGGCTGCGCGAGGTGGCGCACCAGCACCCGCATGAACTCTCGGGCGGGCAGCGCCAGCGCACGGCCCTGGCGCGCGCACTGGTGGCCCGGCCGCGCGCGCTGCTGCTCGACGAGCCCTTTGCCGCGCTCGATACCGACCTGCGCGCCAGCATGCGCGCCGAGCTGGACGCGCTGCAGCGCCGCCTGGGCGTGCCCATGGTGCTCATCACCCACGACCCGCAGGACGTGCAGGCCTTTGGCGAACAGGTGCTGCGCATGGACCAGGGCGCCATGCAGACACTGCCTGCTGACGAGGCCCAACCTGCCTATGCCTGATTTTTTTGCCTATCGCTATATACCACTTGAAATAACGATGAAAGGGAATCTATGACGAACGAATACACAAACGCGTGCCGCACGGTGCTGCACGGTGCACACACTGAACCATTTGGTGGGGGGGAAGCCAACCCCGCAGCCGGGGCGTTGCGAGCGCTCCGGCTGCGGCAGCTTCCGGCCATGCTGGTGGCGCTGGGCCTGGCGACGCCCGCGCTGGCGCAGCAGGGCGTGTTCGAGCTGGGCACCGTGGTGGTCACCGGCAAGTCGCAAGCGGCCGGGCAGACGGCAGAGCGGGTGATGGGCAGCGAGACCATCGAGGCACTGGGCAAAGACACGGTGGGCGCGGCCGTGGCCGTGCTGCCGGGGGCCAGCCTCTCGCGCAACAGCCGCAACGAGGACATGGTGTCGCTGCGCGGCTTCGATTCGCGCCAGGTGCCGCTGTACATCGACGGCGTGCCGCTGTACGTGCCCTACGACGGGTATGTGGACTTCGGGCGCTTCACCACCTTCGACCTGGCGCAGATCCGCGTGGCCGCCAGCGGCGCATCGCTGATGTACGGCCCCAACACGCTGGGGGGCGCCATCAACCTGGTCTCGCGCAAGCCGGTGCGCGCTTTCGAGGGCAACGTCAGCGCCGGGTTCGCGTCCGGCAGCGAGAAGGAACTGGCCGTCAACCTGGGCGGCAACCAGGGCAGTTGGTACTACCAGATCGGCGCGTCGTACCTGGATGCCGACAGCTTTCCGCTGCCCCGTGGCTTCAAGGACTACAAGGCCAAGCCCACCGACACCGGCAGCAGCCGCGAGAACGCCTACCGCACCGACCAGCGCCTGTCGCTCAAACTGGGCATCACGCCCAACGCCACCGACGAATACGCCCTGGGTTACGTGCGCCAGGACGGCGAAAAGGGCAACCCGGTGTACACCGGCCAATCGACCAGCGGCATCCGCTACTGGCGCTGGCCGTATTGGGATACCGACAACCTCTACTTCACCAGCCGCACCCGCCTGGGCGAGAGCAACCAGCTCAAGACGCGCGTGTACCGCAGCACCTACGGCAACTCCATCAACGCCTACACCGATGGCAGCTATACGGCGCAGCTGAACAACACCAGCTTCCCCAGCGCCTACGACGACAGCTCGACCGGCGCATCCATCGAACTGGCCAACTATGCGTTTGCCGGGCATGAGCTGCAGCTGGCACTGCACTACAAGGAAGACAAGCACCGGGAGACCAACCCCAAGTCGCCCACCAAGGACTACCGCGACGTGACCACCTCCATCGCCCTGGAGGACAACATCGCCCTGGCCAAGGACTGGAAGCTGCGCCTGGGCCTGTCGCACGACCAGCGCGACGCCAAGCAGGTCTACGACTGGCCCACCGGCTCCACCAGCGCCACCAACGCCCTGGCCGAACTGAGCCATGCGCTGGACGGCAAGGGTACCGAAGCCTATGGCGTGCTGTCGCACAAGACGCGCTTCCCCACCATCAAGGACCGCTACTCCGCCCGCATGGGCGCCGCCTTGCCCAACCCCGACCTCAAGCCCGAGGTGGCCAACCACCTGGAGCTGGGCCTCAAGGGTTCGCCCTGGGCTGGCGGCAAAGGCCAGGCCGCCGTGTTCTACAGCCGCATCACCGACCTGATGCAAACCATGTACGTGCCCGCACCCGTGGGCACCTGCGGCGCTGGCGCCAACACCTGCGCGCAAATGCAGAACGTGGGCCGGGCGCGCCACGCGGGGCTGGAGCTGTCGCTGGAGCAGACGCTGGCCAGCCACTGGACGCTGGCGGGCGCCTACACCTACCTGGCGCGGCGCAACCTCAGCGACGCCAAGGTGCAACTGACCGACACCCCGCGCCACCGCCTGTTCACCTCGCTGCAATGGGCGCCGTCCGACCAATGGAAGCTGATGGCCACGCTGGAGGCCGAGCAGGGCCGCAAGGTGTCTTTTGCCGCATCGGGCAAATCCGTCTACCGCGACCTGGGCGGCTTTGGCATCGCGGGCCTCAAGGCCCAGTGGTCGCCGCGCAAGGACATGTCGGTAGACTTTGGCGTGAACAACCTGGGCGACAAGTGGTACGAGCTGTCCGACGGCTTCCCCATGCCGGGGCGTACCTGGTTCGTGCATGCCAACTACCGGTTCTGAGTTTTCCCGCCAGGCGTTGGCCCTTGGCAGCGTACCCTTTGTGGCAGGAGGAACACCATGACGACGAACGTGCAGGCCGCGCCGCTGGCGGCCATTGTCCATGCGGATGATTTCGTGGGGGCGGACGCCTTGCTGACGGCATTTGCCCAGTCGCTGCAGCAATGCGGCTGGCGCGTGGGCGGGGTGGTGCACGAGCGGCGCACCAATGCGCAGGGGCGCAAGGGCATGTTCCTGACGGACATCACCACGGGGCGCGAGTTCTGCATTTCGCAAGACCTGGGGCCGCAGTCGCATGCCTGCTGCATCGACCCCGCAGGCGTGGCGCAGGCCAGCGGGGTGCTGCGCCAGGCCCTGGCCGATGGGCTGGACCTGGTCATCGTCAACCGCTTTGGCGGGCTGGAGGCGCAAGGCGGCGGCTTTGCCGCAGAGATGCTGGCGCTGGCGCAGGCGGGTATTCCGTTGGTGACGGTGGTGGCGGAAAAGCACTTCGACGCCTGGCAGGCCTTCACGGGCGGCATGGCGGTGCGGCTGCCCGCACATCTGCAGGCCTTGTGCGACTGGTCGGTCCCTTGGACCCCCCGCAGCGCTACGCAGGAGGCCGCATGAAACGGCGCGACAGCTTGCGCTGGCTGGCAGGCCTGGGCCTGGGCGCCGGTGTGCCCGGCCTGGGCACACTCGCCTGGGCTGCCGGCCCGGCCGATGTGATCGTGGCCCGGTTTGGCGACCTGCCCGCGCCCGAGCGCGTGCAGCGCGTGTTTGCCGCCGGGGCGCCCGCTGGTGTGCTGCTGGCGGTGCTGGCGCCGTCCAAGATGATGGGCTGGCCGTTCCAGCCCAGCGACGCGGCCCGCGCCATGCTGGCCCCGGCGCTGCGCGAGCTGCCGTTCCTGGGCCGCCTGGCCGGGCGCGGCAGCACCATCGCGGTCGAAAAGCTGCTGCAGTTGCGCCCCGACCTGATCCTGGATGCGGGCAGCGCCGACGCCACCTATATCTCTGCCGCGCGCGCGGTGCACGAGCAGACCGGCGT
>CAZRFF010000171.1:0-5302 GCA_964599265.1 uncultured Simplicispira sp.
GTCACCGCCGTGGTCACCAACGTGGACCGCAAGACGCGCAACATCCAGCTCTCGATCAAGGCCAAGGACCAGGCCGACCAGCAGGAAGCCATGGCAACGCTCTCGCAGCAGTCCGCCAAGGAAAATGCCGGCACCACCAACCTGGGCGCCCTGCTGCGCGCCAAGATGGACAACTCTGACAAGTAAAGCCTGCGCTTTGCCGTAACCATCCGCCGGGCGGTGCACAATGTGCCCTCCCGGTTTTTTTCTTACCCCTGCCGCACCATGACCCGCTCTGACCTTGTAGACGCCCTTGCCGCACGGTTTGCCCACCTGAACCAGCGCGATGCGGAGTACGCCGTCAAAACCCTGCTCGACGCCATCGGCCAGGCCTTGGTGCAAGGGCACCGCATCGAGGTGCGCGGGTTTGGCAGTTTTTCACTCAACCACCGCCCGCCGCGCATGGGACGCAACCCGCGCAGCGGCGCTGCCGTGGCCATACCGGCCAAGCGTGTGCCCCATTTCAAGCCCGGCAAAGCCTTGCGCGAGGCCGTTGACCAGCGCACCGCCGCCATGGAGCAGCCTGCGGGCACCCGCGCGGCACCGTAGAATCCCCACACCACGGGGATCCCGCATGAAATACCTCCTGTGGCTGCTCAAGGCGGCCATTTTTTTTACCCTGTTTGCCTTTGCGCTGAATAACCAGCAAGACGCTGCCGTGCATTTTTTCTTTGGCACGCAGTGGCGCGCCCCCATGGTGCTGGTGGTTTTAAGCGCTTTTGCCCTGGGCCTGGTGGTGGGCGTACTGGGCATGGTGCCGCGCTGGTGGAAGCACCGCAGCGCGGCGCGGCAGGCGCAGCACCTGCTGCAGGCACAGCAACCCCCTTCTCCTACCCCAGCGCCCACCCCTGCCGCCGCGCCCATCCCCAACGACAGCCTCCCACCCCATGGAATTTGACCTCGTCTGGCTGCTGCTGGGCCTGCCTGCCGCCTTTGTGCTCGGTTGGGTGGCCTCGCGCATCGACCTGCGCCAGTGGCGCATGGAAAACCGCCGCGCACCCAAGGCCTATTTCAAAGGCCTGAACTACCTGCTCAACGAGCAGCAGGACCAGGCCATCGATGCCTTCATCGAAGCCGTGCAAAACGACCCCGACACTTCAGAGTTGCACTTTGCCCTGGGCAACCTGTTCCGCCGCCGGGGTGAATACGACCGCGCCGTGCGTGTGCACGAACACCTGCTCTCGCGCGGTGACCTGAGCCCCAAGGACCGTGACCGCGCCCAACACGCACTGGCGCTGGATTTTTTGAAGGCAGGCCTGCTCGACCGCGCCGAGGCCGCGTTGGCCCGCTTGGAAGGTACGGAGTTTGAAGCCTCGGCGCGGCTGGCCCTGCTGGCCATTTACGAACGCTCCCGCGAGTGGCCGCGCGCAGCCGAGATAGCCCGCAAACTCGACGGCGACCAAGGCGATTTCAGCCAGCGCCAGGCCCACTACCTGTGCGAACAGGCCCAGGAGCGGCTGGCGCAGCAAGACCCCGAGGGCGCTTTGGCGCTCATGGCCCAGGCCCAGGCCATTGCTCCGCAAGCGGCCCGCCCCCGTATGGAGCAGGCCCGCCTGCACCTGCAGCAAGGGCGCTGCGAAGCCGCCCACCAAACCCTCTGCACCCTGGCCCGCGAGGCCCCCATGGCCGTGCCCCTGGCAGCAGCCTTGCTGGCCGAAACGGCCCGCCCTTGCGGCAAGGTGGCGCAGACTTTGCAATTGCTGCATGCGCATTACGCACAGGCGCCTTCGTTGGATGTGCTGCAGGCCATCGTGGCCCTGAGCAACGAATCGGCCACGGGCCCAGACACCTCCACCCACGCCCAGGGGGGGCGCCGCTGGTATTTGCAGCACCTGCAGCAAAATGCCTCGCTGGTGGCGGCTGCGCAGTGGCTGGCAGGCGAGCGCCTGGAGCACGAAGAACACCACCCCCTGGTGCAACGCGCCCTGGACAAAGCCGCCCAGCCCCTGATGCGCTACCGCTGCGCTGCCTGCGGCTTTGAAGCCCGCCAACATTTCTGGCAATGCCCCGGCTGCCAGAGCTGGGACAGCTACCCCGCCCAGCGTGTGGAAGAGCTGTGAACGCCGCACCCCGGCCACCCACCAACCCTCTGTACGACCGGCCTTGCGCGAACGCATGACCCGCGCCAGCAGTACGCTTGGATTTCGATAGCAAACTTGGCTTGGCGTTGCCCGTAAAATGCAACGCACATGCCCCTGGTTCTTTTCATCCTCCTGCCCTTCATCGGCAGCGTGCTGGCTGCGCTGCTGCCGGCCAACGCGCGCAATACCGAATCCACCCTGGCCGGTTTGATCGCCCTGTTTTGCGCCGTGCAGGCGGCGCTGCTGTTTCCCGAAGTCATGGACGGCGGCGTGCTGCGCCAGGAAATCCCTTGGCTGCCCCAGTTCGGTGTGAACCTGGTGATCCGCATGGACGGCTTTGCCTGGATGTTTGCCATGCTGGTGCTGGGCATAGGCGCGCTCGTCGTGCTGTACGCGCGCTACTACATGTCGAGCGCCGACCCGGTGCCACGGTTCTTTGCCTTTTTACTCGCCTTCATGGGCGCCATGGTGGGCGTGGTGCTTTCGGGCAACCTCATCCAGCTCGCGTTTTTCTGGGAGCTGACCAGCCTGTTTTCGTTTTTGCTCATCGGCTACTGGCACCACCGGCAGGATGCGCGCCGCGGCGCGCGCATGGCGTTGGTGGTGACGGGCACGGGCGGCCTGGCGCTGCTGGCGGGGCTGTTGGTGCTGGGGCATATCGTCGGCAGCTACGACCTGGATGCCGTGCTCGCCGCCGCCAGCCAGGTGCAGGCGCACCCGCTGTACCTCACGGCGCTGGTGCTGATCCTGCTGGGGGCGCTGACCAAGAGCGCGCAGTTCCCCTTCCACTTCTGGCTGCCGCGTGCCATGGCGGCACCCACTCCGGTGTCGAGCTACCTGCACTCGGCCACCATGGTCAAGGCCGGGGTGTTTTTGCTGGCACGGCTATGGCCGGTGCTCAGCGGCACAGAGCCGTGGTTTTGGGTGGTGGGCAGCGCGGGCCTGGTCACGTTGCTGCTGGGCGGCTACTGTGCGCTGTTCCAAAACGACCTGAAGGGCCTGCTGGCCTATTCCACCCTCTCGCACCTGGGGCTCATCACCCTGTTGCTGGGCCTGAACAGCCCATTGGCCGCCGTGGCTGCGGTGTTCCACACCATGAACCACGCCACGTTCAAGGCATCGCTCTTCATGGCCGCCGGCATTGTGGACCACGAGAGCGGCACGCGCGACATCCAACGCCTTTCGGGGCTGCGGCACATGATGCCGGTGACCGCCACCCTGGCCATGGTGGCCAGCGCTGCCATGGCGGGCGTGCCGCTGCTCAACGGTTTCTTGTCCAAAGAAATGTTTTTTGCCGAAACGGTGTACATCGACGCCACACCCCTGGTGCGGTGGGGCATGCCCTTGGCGGCCACCGTGGCAGGCATGTTCAGCGTGGCCTATTCACTGCGCCTGGTGGCCGTATTTTTTGGCCCGCCCGCCCAAGATCTGCCCCACGAGCCCCACGAGCCCCCACGCTGGATGCGCGTGCCCGTAGAGCTGCTGGTGCTGGGCTGCCTGTTGGTGGGCATGCTGCCCGCCCAGACCATAGGCCCTTTTCTGGCCACGGCAGCCAGCCCGGTGGTTGGCGGTAAGTTGCCCGCATTCAGCCTGGCCGTCTGGCATGGCGTGAACACCCCCCTGGTGATGAGCGTGCTGGCGTTGATCGGTGGCGCTCTGCTGTACCGGTGGCTGCGCGCCCAAGTCTGGTCAGCAGCGCCGCTGATCGGGCGGCTGGACGGCCAGCGCGCATTCACCGCCGCCATGGCCTGGCTGTTGCTGGCGGGCCGCTGGGGGCGTTCATTGCTCAGCACACCGCGCTTGCAATGGCAAATGCTGTGGCTGGTGGGCGCAGCGCTGCTGGCCGGCGCCCTGCCGCTGTGGCTGCAGGGCCTGCGCTGGGGCCACCGCGAGGCGATGCCGATGTCGGGCGCCTTTGCCCTGCTGTGGCTGCTGGGAACCGCATGCGCCGTTGCGGCAGCCTGGCAGGCCAAGTACCACCGCATGGCCGCGCTCACACTGTTGGGCGGCGCAGGCTTGGTCACCAGCATCACGTTTCTGTGGTTTTCCGCGCCCGACCTGGCGCTCACGCAAATCACCGTCGAAATCGTGACCACCGTGCTGATTCTGCTGGGCCTGCGCTGGCTGCCGCAGCGCGATGAACGCCTGCGCCCCCTGGCCCATGTGCGGCCGCGCGGCACCCGGCGGCGGCGGCTGCGCGATTTGCTGCTGTCCATGCTGGCAGGCGGCGGCATGGCCTGGCTGGCCTTTGCCATGATGAGCCGGGATTTCCCCGAGAGCACATCCACTTTTTTCCTGGAACGCGCACTCACCGAGGGCGGCGGCAGCAACGTGGTCAACGTGATGCTGGTGGACTTCCGGGGTTTTGACACCTTTGGCGAGATTGTGGTGCTGGGCACGGTAGCCATCACTATCTACGCATTGCTGCGGCGCTTTCGTCCTGCGCGCGAGAGCATGGATCTGCCGCCCCAGCAGCGCGGCCTGCCCGCCGACCTGCAAACCGACCTGCTCAACCCGCGCAACGCGCAAGACACCGCCGTGGGATACCTCATGGTGCCCGCCGTGTTGGTGCGCTTGCTGCTGCCCCTGGCCACCATGGTGTCGGCCTACATCTTTCTGCGTGGGCACAACGCACCGGGCGGCGGATTTGTGGCCGGGCTGGTCATGGCCACGGCGTTGATCCTGCAGTACATCATCTCGGGTACGCAGTGGGTGGAGGCACACCTGCCGCTCACGCCCCGGCGCTGGATTGCCACCGGCCTGCTCTGCGCCTTGGCCACGGGGACCGGGGCGCTGGCCTGGGGCTACCCTTTCTTGACCACGCACACCGCCCATTGGCACTTGCCTTGGCTGGGCACCGTGCATGTGGCCAGCGCGCTGTTTTTTGACATCGGCGTATTCACATTGGTGGTGGGCTCCACGCTGCTCATCCTCACGGCCATTGCCCACCAGTCCATCCGCAGCCACCGCTGGCACGTACGCTTGCACGATACCGCCGATGAAAATTTAACCAAAACAGCCCCTAACGCCCACCCATCGGGAGAAAGCAGCTACCAAAACAAGAGCATTTCAGGAGGAACGCACTGATGGAAACCGTTCTGGCCCTGGCCATTGGCGTGCTCACCGGCTCGGGGGTGTGGCTGCTGCTGGCGATCGTGTTCGACCAGCACCGGCGGGAGCGG
>CAZRFF010000172.1:0-5215 GCA_964599265.1 uncultured Simplicispira sp.
CCACCAGGCGCAGCCAGGTCACCATGGAGCTGCTGCGCATGCCGCCGCGCCAGCAGTAGACCAGGGGCTTCCAGGAAGCGGGCTGGTCGGCAAAGCGCTCTCGCAGGTGGCGTGCCAGGTTGGCGGCCACCATGGCGCCGCCCACACGGCGCGCCTCAAAAGCGCCTTGCTGTTTGAACAAGGTGCCGACAATGCGCCGTTCCTCGTCGTCCAGCACCGGGCAGTTGATGGCGCCGGGGATGTGGTCCAGCGCAAATTCGGCGGGCGAGCGGGCGTCGATCAGGGTGTCAAAAGCGTGGCGGTCTTGCACCGTCACGGGGCCGCGTGGGCTCATGGGGAAACTCCGGCAAAGGAAAACATCTGCAATCGGCAAAGGGCGGCCTGGCCAGGCTGGCACAATGCCCGCCCATGAACCAAGCCCTTGCCCCCTCGGAAACCAACCCCAAGCTTACCCAGTTTGCCCACGGCGGCGGCTGCGGCTGCAAGATTGCGCCCGGCCTGCTGCGCGATATTTTGGCGCATGCCCCGCAGGGGCTGGTGCCGCCCGAACTGATGGTGGGCACGGAAACCAGCGACGATGCGGCCGTCTACCGCTTGAACGACACCCAGGCGTTGGTGGCGACCACGGATTTTTTCACGCCCATCGTGGACGACCCGCACGACTTTGGCCGCATTGCGGCGACCAATGCGCTGTCCGACATTTACGCCATGGGGGGCACGCCCATCCTGGCGCTGGCCGTGGTGGGCATGCCCATTGCCAAGCTGGCGCCCGAGGTGATTGGCCGCGTGCTCGAAGGCGGTGCTGCGGTGTGCCGTGAGGCGGGCATACCGATTGCCGGTGGGCATTCCATCGACGTGCTCGAACCCATTTACGGCCTGGTGGCCTTGGGCCTGGTGCACCCCGACCAGGTGCGGCGCAACAGCGATGCGCAGGCGGATGATGTGCTGGTGCTGGGCAAGCCTTTGGGGGTGGGGGTGTTGTCTGCCGCGCTCAAGAAAGGCCAGCTCGACGCGGCCGGCTACGCCGAAATGCTGCGCCATACGACCCAGCTCAATCGGGTAGGGACGGCGCTGGCGCAGATCGACGGCGTGCACGCCATGACCGATGTGACGGGCTTTGGCCTGGCGGGCCATTTGCTGGAAATCTGCCGGGGTTCGCGCTTGTCGGCCCAGGTGGATCTGGCGCGGCTGCCGCTGATTGAGAGCGCCGTGCGCTGGGCCCAGGAGGGTGTGGCGACGGGGGCATCGGGCCGCAACTGGGCGGCCTATGGGGCCGAGGTGGACTGGCCCGCCCAGGCGCCCGAATGGCAGCGCGCCCTGTGCACCGACCCGCAAACCAGCGGTGGCTTGCTGGTGGGCTGCGCGCCGGGCAGCGTGGATGCGGTGTTGCAAGCCTTCCACGCCGGGGGCTTTGCCCAGGCAGCGGCGGTGGGGCAGATGCGGGCAACGCCCGCTGGCGGAGCGCCCCGATTGGCGTTTGCTTGATCCCGTGCGCTGCGCCCCAGGGGGAGCGCAGCGCTACGGGGGTTATTTCAGGTCATCAACCAGTACGCGCACGATGTTTTCGGCGTTGGCCGAAGATTCGGGTGCGCCGGCGGCGTTGAGCACGGAGACGGTGGTTGCCTCGCCTTCGCTGCGCACGACGATGCGGTATTTGATGGGCGGCACGGCTTTTTCGGACGAGCCAAAGCTCAGCAATTTGCCGAAGAAGCCAGGTTCTTTCTTGTCGCCCTTGGGCGCTACGTAGCGCACAAAGTAGATGCCTTGGTTGCGGTCGCGGTCTTCCACGGTAAAGCCGGTGCGGTCCAATGCCAGGCCGACGCGGCGCCAGGCGCGGTCAAAGCCTTCGTCGATTTGCACCACAGGGGCGCCACCCACGTTGGCGGCGCGCGCGGCCGGTGGGCGGGCGGCGCTGGAGGCGGTGGCGGCCTTGGCCTGTTCTTGGCTCACGCCCAGCTTGACCATGAGGCGGCGCACAAATTCGGTTTCCAGCTCGGGGTCGGCGGCGCGGGGCTGCCAGACGGTGGACTCTTTGGTGGCGCTGTTGAACACCTCTTGCATGCCGCGGTGGCTGATGTAGATTTCGGTGCCGCCCTGGGCGTTGCGTTCCAGGCGGGTGCGGAATTTGTCGCGTTCGCCGGTGGAGTAGAGCGAGTCGAGCATTTTGCCCAGCGTGCTGCGGATCAGGTCTTGCGGGATTTTGGCGCGGTTCTCGGCCCAGTCGGTTTCCATGATGCCCAGGTTGGCCTGATCCAGCGCCAGGGTGAAGCCGTTTTCAATCCAGAATTCGCGCACGGGGTCCCAGAGTTTGTCGGCCGGACGGTTGACAACCAGCCAGCGCTGGTTGCCGTTGCGCTCAATGCGCACATCGCCCAGCGTGGTGGCGGCCGTTTGCGGGCCAGAGGGCTGCGCTGCCTGGCTGGCTGCCATGGCGTTGGCCGAAACGGAACTGCCGGGTACGGTGTAGCGCGTGTCGCGTGAGAGCTGGCGCAGGTCGGGCGGTACCTCCAGCGAGGTGCCCTTGGCGGAGCTTTTGTAGTCGATCTTGTCGCCTTCCAGAACGGAGCAGGCGCCCAGGGCGAGGGTCAGGCCGATCAGGCCCAGGCTAACGGTGGATTTCACGCGGCAATCCTCTTGAAAAGGGTATACAGGCGGCCAGGGAAGGGGGCGCGGTCAGAGCAGGCCAGCGGCGCGCAGGGCGCCTTCCACCACGCCTTCGCAACTGCGCGAGAGCGGTGTCATGGGCAGGCGCAGCGTGCCGCCGCACAGGCCCATGCGGGCCATGGCCCATTTGACGGGGATGGGGTTGGCTTCGACAAACAAATGCTTGTGCACGGGCATGAGCTTGAATTGGATCTCCATGGCGCGGCGCGCATCGCCCGCCAGGGCGGCCACGCACAGTTCGTGCATCAGGCGCGGGGCCACGTTGGCCGTTACGCTGATGTTGCCTTGGCCGCCGCACAGCATCAGGGCCACGGCGGTGGGGTCGTCGCCCGAGTACACGGCAAAACCCTTGGGCACGTCGCGGATCAGCCACTGGGCGCGCTCGATGTTGCCCGTGGCCTCTTTGATGCCGATGATGCCCGGCACTTGTGTCAGGCGCAAAACGGTGTCGTGCTGCATATCGGCCACCGAGCGACCGGGCACGTTGTAGAGCACGATGGGCAGGTCGCCCGTGGCTTCGGCTATTGATCGGAAGTGCTGGTACTGGCCTTCTTGCGTGGGCTTGTTGTAGTAGGGCACCACCTGCAATTGGCTGTTGGCGCCCACCTTGCGGGCAAACCTGGCCAGCTCGATGGCTTCTTGTGTGGAGTTGGCGCCGCAGCCGGCCATCACGGGCACGCGGCCAGCGGCTTGTTCTACGGACACGCGGATGATTTCGCAGTGCTCTTCCACGCTCACCGTGGGCGATTCGCCCGTGGTGCCGACCACGCCGATGCAGTCCGTGCCCTCGGCAATGTGCCAGTCGATCAGCTTGCGCAGGGTGGGGTAGTCCACGCTGCCATCTTCGAGCATGGGGGTGACAAGGGCGACGATGCTGCCGGTGAGGGGGGCGGTGGGAGTGGTCATATCCGCAGGGAAAAACGGTAAAGGAGCATTCTAACTACGCAACGGATGGTGCTGCGGTTTGGCTCAAAAACAGGCCCATACCTGGTCGGCCAGCATGCGCATGAAGTCCGGGTCGCGGTAGAGCTGCAGCACGGCCAGCAGGGCCAGCACCACCAGGGCGCCGCCCAGCCAGCGGCTCCAGCGGGCTGCGGGTGGCTTGGCGGTGGGCGTGTTCATGGCGTTTCAGGCGGGTTGGGGGGCGGTGCGGGGCAAGGGGTGTTCGCGGATGGGCAGGTTGACCAGGCAGGCGAGCACGCCCAGTGCCATTGAGATGTACCACACCACGTCGTAGTTCCCCGTGCGGTCGTACAAATAGCCGCCCAGCCACACGCCCATGAAGCTGCCGATCTGGTGGCTGAAGAACACCAAGCCCCCCAGCATGGAGAGGTGCTGCACGCCAAAAATCTGCGCAATGGTGGCGTTGGTGGGCGGCACGGTGGACAGCCACAGCATGCCCATCACGGCCGAGAACACGTACACCGACATGGGCGATGCGGGCGCCCACAAAAACAGCAAAATCACCACCGAGCGCGTGAGGTAAATGCCTGCCAGGATGTAGCGGCGCGGCATGCGCTGGCCCAGCGAGCCGGCAATGTAGGTGCCAAACACGTTGAACAGGCCGATCAAGGCCAGTGAAAAACTCGCCACCTGGGGTGAGAGGCCCAGGTCTTTCACATAGGCGGGCAGGTGCACGGCAATGAACACCACCTGGAACCCGCACACAAAGTAGCCCACCGTGAGCAGCGTGAAGCTGGGCGTGCGCAGCGCTTCCATCAGCGCCTGGCCCACGGTCTGGCTGCGGTGCATGGAGGCGGTGCCTTGAAAGCCCGGTTCACGCAGGCCCAGTGCCAACGGAATGATGAGCAGCACCGCCAGGGCCAGCACCAGCAGGGCGTGTTGCCAACCCAGTTGGGTGATCAAGAAGCCTTCCACCGGCACCATCAAGAACTGGCCGAAAGAGCCCGCCGCCGCCGCCACACCCATGGCCCAGGAGCGTTTTTCGGGTGCAATCTGGCGGCCCAATACGCCATAGATCACCGCATAGGTGGTGCCAGCCTGGGCGGCGCCGATGAGCAGGCCCGTGGTCAGCGCAAACAGCAATGTGGTGGGCGAGAGCGCCATGCCCACCAGCCCCAGACCGTAGAGCACAGCGCCCGCCACCAGCACGCGGAATGCGCCATAGCGGTCGGCGGCCATACCGGCCAACACCCCCACCAGGCCCCAGGCCAGGTTTTGCAAAGCCAGGGCCAGCGCAAAGGTCTCGCGCGTCCAGCCCATGGTCTGGGTGATGGGCTGCAGCCACAGACCAAAGCCGTGGCGTATGCCCATGGACAGCGTGACGATGGCCGCGCCGCAGGCCAGCACCTGCACCATGGAGAGTTTGGGGGGTGAATTGTGCATAGCCGCAAATGGTAGCGAACAAGCCTTGTGGTTGCTGTCGTGGGGGCAACATTGCGGTCGGCTTGGACTGGTTGTTTATCCAGCATTTTGTTGGCGGGCGCACTACAATCCGCCGCCATGGCAAGTAAACCTGTTTCTTCCCCCGCATATTCCGAAGGCTCGATCCGCGTGCTCAAGGGCCTGGAGCCCGTCAAGCAGCGCCCGG
>CAZRFF010000173.1:0-5215 GCA_964599265.1 uncultured Simplicispira sp.
CAACGGCGGCTGGATTTCCAAGGACTGGCAAAAGCGCCTGCCGCACAACAGCTCGCCCTACACCTCGACCATCGTGCTGGTGGTGCGCCAGGGCAATCCCAAGGGCATCAAGGACTGGGACGACCTCGTCCGGCCCGGCATCAGCGTGATCACGCCCAACCCCAAGACCTCGGGCGGCGCGCGCTGGAACTACCTGGCCGCGTGGGAATTCGCCAAGCGCAAGTACGGTGGAGACGCCAAGGCCAAGGAGTTCGTCGCCAGACTGTATGCCAATGTGCCCGTGCTCGATACCGGCGCGCGTGGCTCGTCCATCACCTTCGCGCAGCGCAACAAGGGCGATGTGTTCATCAGTTGGGAAAACGAGGCCTACCTGCTGGAGAAGGAGTTCGGCAGCAAGGTCGATGTGGTCTACCCCTCGCTCTCCATCCTGGCCGAGCCCGCCGTCGCCGTGGTGGACAAGAACGTGGACAGGAAGGGCACGCGCACCGTGGCCGAGGCCTACCTGAAGTACCTCTACACCGAGGAGGGCCAGGACATCGCGGGCAGGCATTTCTACCGCCCAGCCATCTCCGAGAAGGCCAAGGCCAAGTACGCCAGGCAGTTCCCCCCGCTGAACCTGTTCACCATCGACGAGGCCTTCGGCGGCTGGGCCAAGGCCGCCAAGGACCACTTCGCGGACAACGCCAGCTTCGATCAGATCTACACCCGGAAATAAGAACCAAATTGACATGCGGCGCTTATCCATAAAGCGCTTGAAGCTATCAAAATAGAAGCAAAGGAACACCATGTCCGCCTTGTTGATCGCTGGCAGCCCCTCGGAGCGTTCACGCTCTGCCGCCTTGCTCGATGCCGTGGCCCAGCGCCTGGCGGTGCGCGGCGCGCTGGTGGAGCGTATCCATATCCGCGACCTCTCGCCCCAGGCGCTACTGCTGGCCGACATGCACCACCGCAGCATCTGCCAGGCTGTGGCCCAGGTGGCGCAGGCGCGCGTGCTGGTGGTGTCCACGCCGGTGTACAAGGCGGCCTACAGCGGCGTGCTCAAGGTCTTCCTCGACCTGCTGCCGCAGGCCGCGCTGCAGGGCAAGGTGGTGCTGCCCCTGGCCACGGGCGGCAGCCCGCACCACATGCTGGCGCTGGACTATGCGCTGCGGCCCGTGCTGCAGTCGCTGGGTGCCAAGCACATCCTGCCGGGCATCTATGCCACCGATGCCCAGGTCACCGTGACGCCGGAAGGCGCCTACGCCGTGGGGCGCAACCTGCCGCCGCATCCGTTCGAGCCGCTGGAGCTGCTGGCCACGCTGGCCGGCGTGACCGAGCGCATCGGCCTGGTGGGCACCGTCTCCACCACCTACCTGCCGCCCTACCACCTGGCGCGCAAGCTGGCCACGCTGGACCACCTGAGCGGCGGCCGCGCGGGCTGGAACCTCGTCACCTCGGGCTCGGACCACGAGGCGCGCATCTTCGGCCTGGACCAGCAGATCAGCCACGCCAGCCGCTACGAGCGCGCCCGCGAGTACGTGGACGTGGTCAAGGGCCTGTGGGACAGCTTCGAGGACGACGCGCCGCTGTTCGACAAGGAGGCCGGCCGCTACTTCGACCCGGCCAAGCTGCACCGGCTGGACCACCAGGGCAAGCACTACCAGGTGCAGGGCGCGCTGCAGAGCCAGCGCCCGGTGCAGGGCTACCCGGTGATGGTGCAGGCCGGCTCGTCCGAGGACGGGCAGGAGCTGGCCGCCGCCATGGCCGAGCTGGTGTTCACGGCGCACCAGTCGGTGGAGGACGCGCGCGCCTTCTATTCCAGCCTCAAGGGCCGCCTGCCGGCGCACGGCCGCGCGCCCGATGCGCTCAAGATCCTGCCCGGCGTCTCGCCCGTGGTGGGGCGCACGCAGGCCGAGGCGCAGGAGAAGTACGAGCGCCTGCAATCGCTCGTCGAACCCTCGGCGGGCCTGGGGCTGCTCTCCAGCTTTGTGGGCGGCTTCGACTTCTCGGCCTACCCGCTCGACGGCCCCGTGCCCGACCTGCCGCCCACCGAGGGCTGGCAGAGCCGCCAGGCGCTGTTCCTGGGCCTGGCGCGGCGCGAGAACCTCACGCTGCGCCAGCTCTACCAGCGCGTAGCCACGGCGCGCGGCCACTGGACAGTGGTGGGCACGCCGCAGTCCATCGTCGACGAACTGGAGCACTGGTTCACCACCGGCGCGGCCGACGGCTTCAACGTCATGGCGCCCACGCTGCCCTACGACCTGCAGGACTTCGTGGCGCTGGTCATCCCCGAACTGCAGCGGCGCGGGCTGTTCCGCACCGCCTACACCGGCCGCACTTTGCGCGAGCACCTGGGCCTGCCCCGGCCCCCGCACCCGGCGCAACTGCGCCGCCGCCAGGCCGCGCAGGCGGGGCAGGGCGACGCGGTGGCGGTATGAGGCACGGCATCGCGGCCCTGGCGGGGATCCTGCTGCCAATAGGTCCAGGCTGCCTGCGGCCGGGTGCGATGCGTGCGGTGGCATGCCATGGTGCAGGCCCAATCGGATCTATAGCTTTGTTTGGAATTAAGAAAATAAAATTTATTCTTTTGAGTTTTAAGATGTGGGGTCCAAAATTCCATGCATCTCAACCAATGGGCAGATGTGGAGCAGCAACGGCATGGAGACGGCCAGCACAGCACCAAGCATCTGCTGGACGCATTCCGTGAACCCCACCTCCACCATCATCGTTCCAGGCTGGCGCGACTCAGGCCCCGGCCATTGGCAAAGTTTGTGGGCCGGGCGCATGCCGCAGGCAGCCCGTGTCATCCAGGATGACTGGATCACGCCAACGCGGTCGGCCTGGGTCGGCCGCTTGGAGGAGACCGTGATGGAGGCGCCGTATCCAGTGGTGATCGTCGCGCACAGCCTGGGCTGCATCGCCACCACCCACATGCGCCCAGAAGTGGCGGAACGTGTGCAGGGTGCGTTGCTGGTTGCGCCCGCAGATCCCGAGCGACGGGCCGTTTTGAGCGACTTCGCCCCCGTTCCCTACGCGGCGCTGCCCTACCGAAGCATCGTGGTTGCCAGTGGCAACGACCCCTACTGCAGCATTCGCCTGGCGAATGCGTATGCCAGGGCCTGGGGAAGCGAGTTCGTACGGCTTCAAAAAGCGGGACATATCAACGTGGAGTCTGGCCATGGTGAATGGCCGTTGGGCCTCGCGCTCCTGCAGTCGCTGACCGATGGTGCCCGCCTGGCAAGGCCAGAGACGGAAAGCGCACCGCAGGCGTAGGGCGGCGGCACTCGGCCGGTGTGGTGCGGGCCTCTGCCGGTGCGTGGCTGCGCCGCATGGGCTTACGGAATCTGCTACCGTGGCGCCTCGATAGAAAAAGCCGCGCCGTTCGCCAAGGCAGCGCGGTGCCTGGGAGCCCCCGAACCATGTCACGCAAACCACTCGCTGTTTACCCTGGAACCTTCGACCCCATCACCCTGGGGCATGAGAATTTGCTGCGCCGCACGGCCCGCCTGTTTGACGGCGTGATCGTTGCCGTGGCCATTGCGCACCATAAAAAAACCCTGTTCACGCTGGACGAGCGCATGGACATGGCGCGCGCTGCGCTGGCCGACTGCCCCCAGGTGCAGGTGCTTCCGTTCGAGGGGCTGGTGACGCAATTTGCCGCGGCGCAGGGCGCCTGCGCCATGGTGCGCGGCCTGCGTTCGGGCACGGATTTCGATTACGAATTCCAGCTCGCGGGCATGAACCACGCGCTCATGCCGCAGGTAGAAACCGTGTTCCTGACGCCCGACGCGCGGTACCAGTCCATCAGCAGCACGCTGGTGCGCGAGATTGCCACGCTGGGCGGCGACGTGGCGCAGTTCGTATCACCCGTGGTGCATGCGCGCCTGATGGCCAAGCTGGGGCGCGCTGTATAAGCACGCTAGCGCGCCGCGCAGACGGGGCAGGCCGGGTTGCGCGCCGTGCGCAGTCTGCTCCATTCCATGCTGCGGCCATCGAGCATCAGCAAGCGCCCGGCCAATGACTGGCCCACGCCCGCGATGAGCTTGAGCGCCTCGGTGGCCTGCAGGCTGCCCACCAGGCCCACCAGCGGCGCAAACACACCCATGGTGGAGCAGGCCACTTCTTCAAACTGCGCCCTGGGGTCGAACAGGCAGGCGTAGCAGGCATTGCCGGGCGTGCGCGGGTCGATGGCGGTGATTTGCGCGTCAAAGCGGATCACGGCGCCTGCCACCAGCGGCACGCCGTGGCGCACGCAGGCGGCGTTGACGGCTTGGCGCGTGGCGTAGTTGTCGCTGCAGTCCAGCACCACCGTGGCGCTGGGCACCAGGGCATCCAGCCTTGCGGCGTCCACGCGCTCTTGCAGGGCGTGCACCCGCACTTCGGGGTTGATGGCCTGCACGGCCTGGGCGGCAGATCGCACCTTGGCCTGGCCCACGCGCGCCGTGGTGTGGGCGATCTGGCGCTGCAGGTTGGTCAGGTCCACCACGTCGTGGTCTACCAGGGTGATGCGCCCCACACCGGCCGAACCCAGGTACAGCGCCACGGGCGAACCCAGGCCCCCAGCGCCGATGACCAAGGCGTGCGCCGCCAAGATGCGCTCCTGGCCTTCGATGCCCACTTCGTCGAGCAAGATGTGGCGGGAGTAGCGCAGGAGTTGGTCGTCGGTCATGGCCAGCCCTGGGGGTGGGGTGCGCAGGCTTACTGCTGCGTTTCTTTTTTCTCTTCCTTGCGCTCGGTTTGCGTCTTGCTCACCAGCACGGGCTTGCCGCGCAGGCGGTTGAGCGCCTGGGTGAGCTGGAAGTCCTTGTCGGTGCCGAATTCGGGCAGTTTGCGCTCGGCCACGGGTTTTTTGGCTTCTTCCTCCAGGCGCTTGCGGGCCTCCTCGCGGGCCTTCTCGCGCTCGGGGTCGGGCTTTTCTTCGCTCTGGCCGTTGCCCAGGTGCTTTTCCAGATCGGCCTCGCGCATGCGCAGGGCGGCGAAGGGGCTGCCCTCGGCGGTGTCGTCCACCATCACGTCGGGCACGATGCCGCGCGCCTGGATGGATTTGCCGCTGGGCGTGTAGTAGCGCGCCGTGGTCAGCTTGATGCCGGTGTCCGGGCCCAGGGGGCGCACGGTTTGCACCGAACCCTTGCCAAAGGTCTGGCTGCCCATGATGGTGGCGCGCTTGTGGTCTTGCAGGGCCCCGGCGACGATTTCACTGGCCGAGGCGGAGCCTTCGTTCACCAGCACCACCAGG
>CAZRFF010000174.1:0-5204 GCA_964599265.1 uncultured Simplicispira sp.
CATCCTCACCGGCTTCTTGGGCTCGGGTAAAACCACGCTGCTCAAGCGCGTGCTCTCTGAGGCGCATGGCCAGAAAATTGCCGTGATCGAAAACGAATTTGGCGAGGAAAACATCGACAACGACATCCTCGTCACTGACAGCAAAGAGCAGATTGTGCAAATGAGCAATGGCTGCATTTGCTGCACCATCCGCGAAGATTTGCGCGAAACCCTGCAACTGCTGGCCGCCAAGCGCCGCAAGGGCCTGCTGGATTTTGAACGTGTGGTGATAGAAACCACCGGCCTGGCCGACCCCGGCCCCGTGGTGCAGACTTTTTTCATGGACGATGAAATCGCCGAGTCTTACCTGGTCGATTCCATCATCACCCTGGTGGATGCCAAGCACGCCCAACAGCAACTCGATGACCGCCAGGAGGCACGCCGCCAAGTGGGCTTTGCCGATCAAATCTTCCTCTCCAAGACCGACCTGGTCTCCGAGGACGCAACCAACGCGCTCATCCACCGCCTGAAACACATGAACCCGCGCGCGCCCATCCAGGCGGTGCATTTTGGCGAAGTGCCGCTGGCGCAGGTGCTGGATTTGCGGGGCTTCAACCTCAACGCCAAGCTGGACATCGACCCCGATTTCTTAAAGGCCGACGATGACCATGGCCACCACGGCCACCCGCATGGCGCACATTGCGGCCATGACCACGGGCACGACCATGCCCATGGCGAACATTGCCACCACCCGCACCACCACCACCATGACGACGACGTCAAAAGCTTTGTCTACCGCGCCGACCGGGCCTTTGAGCCTGCCAAGCTGGAGGATTTCTTGGGCGCCATCGTGAACATCTACGGCCCGCGCATGCTGCGTTACAAAGGCGTTTTGCACATGAAGGGCACCGAGCGCAAAGTCATTTTCCAGGGCGTGCACCAGCTCATGGGCAGCGACCTGGGGCCCGCATGGACCGAGGGCGAGGCACGCCAAAGCCGCATGGTGTTCATCGGTATCGACTTGCCGCAAGACATCTTCCGCCAGGGGCTGGACCAATGCCTGGCAGCGCAGTAAGCTGGCCAAGGTGTGGGGAATGCACAACGCAGGCCCCACACCCCAGGCCCCTGGCGTCAGCACAGGGCTATACAATCGCGCCCCGATAAAAGACCGGGAAATCAACCGGCCCCCTTCCCGCCCCTGCCGGTGATAGCCATCCCCTGCTTGCTGCGGGCCGCCCCACGCGAGGAGACAGGACATGACCGCTGCACCGAGCAAACCCAAGGCAAGCGCCAAGGCCCCCCCCGCCGAGCCCGCCCAAAACCCCGCGAAGCCCGAGCGCAAAGCACGCCCATCTTCCCGTTCGGCGCAATTGACCGTACCATCCATGGAACCGGCCGTGGCATCCACAGCCGCCAAAGCAAGTTATACGAAAGCCATGCCCTCCACTTTGCAAGCCGTGCCAACCCTGAAAAAAGACCCCAAGCGGGCCAACCACTGGAAGACACTTCCTCTGGAGCAATTGGTTGACGCCGACGTGATCGCCATGCCCGACGCCGAGTACATGAACGAAGTACAAATGGCGTACTTCCGTCGCAAGCTCGCGCAGCTCAAGCAAGACATGCTCGACAACGCTGGCGAAACCACCGAACACCTGCGCGAAGACACGGTGGTCGTTCCCGACCCAGCCGACCGCGCCACCATCGAAGAAGAACACGCCCTGGAACTGCGCACGCGCGACCGCGAGCGCAAGCTGCTCAAGAAAATCGAGCAATCCATCGCCCGCATCGACGCTGGCGACTACGGCTACTGCGACGAAACGGGTGAGCCCATTGGCGTAGGCCGCCTGCTGGCCCGGCCCACGGCCACGCTCTCGCTCGAAGCACAGCAGCGGCGTGAGCTCAAGCAGAAGATGTTTGGCGACTAACGGCCTGCCCCGGCCGTTGGCACACGCACCACCCCACGCACCATGAGCAAGGACGACACCCCTTCTTCCGGCGGCGGCCTCCTGTCCAAGGTGGTGAAATTCGTGCGCAACCCCACGGTCAACTGGTCCGAACTCGACTCCGTCCAGGAAGACAAGGAGAGCCAGTACAGCAAGCAAATGCTCAAGGAGATGATCGAACGCAAGCGGCGCAATGACTTCGTGCGCCGCCGCGAGTTCGACCAATTGCGCAAATTGCGCCAGCGCGATGCCCTGAGCGGCCAGCGCACGGCCGACCCTGCGGCACGGCCCTCGTTCTTCCAAAGCAGCCTGACATCCCCCGGCGAGCGCGCCGAGACGCGCAAAAAAATCGACGAGATCGAAGCGCAAATGTCCATGCAGTGGTGGAAAGGCAAACAAAGCGCCGAGGGCGGCGAGACCCAGCCCCCATCCACCGCCGACGCACCCACCCAGGTGGCCCCGCCGCCTGCGCCATACGCCGCGCCGTCGGCAGACGCCTACGCCCCCACCGCACCTTTGCCCATTGGCGGCATGCCGCCCGCAGCAAGCCACCCCACCGAGCCGCTTTTTTCGGGCGAAAGCCTGGTCGCACAAGACGGGCCCGGCCTGGGGCCAGAGCCCCAGGACCCGCCAGCAAACGCCTGGAACATGGCCGGCGCACGCCATGCGCCTGCCGCCCCGGCTTTGGAGAAATTCGTGCACGAACCCGATCTCGAAGAAGCCGCCATCCGCTTTGCCAACGGCGACTACGAGGGCGCCGAAGCCGGTTTGCTCGAGGTGCTGGAGCGCCATGGCGCCGACAATGCCGATGCCCAGTTTGAAATCTGGATGACGCTGTTCGACCTGTACCGCGCCACCGGCCAGCAGGAGCGTTTTGACGCCCTGTCCATCGACTTTGCCAGCCGCTTTTCGCGTTCGGCCCCCCTGTGGTTCTCCATTCCTGAGCAATTGGGCCTGCAAACGGCCACCGAAACCGCCCCGGCCGCGCCGCAGCGCGAATTCAGCTGGAACGCCCCCGCCGCCATCGCGCTGCAGTCCGTCGCCGCGCTGCAGGCATCGATCAACCGATCGCCCTCCCCCTGGACGCTGACCTGGTCGCGCCTCAAGTCCATCGACGACAACGCCCTCACCGCGCTGGCCAACGAAGTCTCGCGCTGGGCCGATCTGCAAGGGCAATTCATCTTTTCGGGGGCGCAAACCCTGCAGGCCCTCTTGCAGGCACAGGCCCAATCGGGCGTACGCGAAACCAACCCCGAGTGGTGGCGCCTGCGCATGGCTTTGCTGCGCTTCATGGGCATGGCCGACGAATTTGAAATGGTGGCGCTGGACTACTGCGTGACCTACGAAGTATCGCCCCCGTCCTGGGCACCCCCCCGCTGCAGCTACAGCGACGACCAAACGCCCGAAGTCCCGGCCGAACCCGCAGCCCCCCTCAAAGACCTGGTGGCCCGCGCCCCCTGGAAGGACACCACCACCCCCGGTCCGCTCACCGGCTTTGGCGACTCCATCCCTGCCCTGGCAGGCTTGCAAGGCCATATCGAGGGCGACGCCGCCCACCTGCTCGAAGGCATGCAAGGCCAGGTTCCTGCAGGCCAGCCCCTGGCCGTTCCGTGCGACAAACTCATCCGCATCGACTTCACCGCCGCCGGATCGGTGCTCAACTGGGCGGCCAACCAGCAAAGCCAGGGCCACGAAGTGCAGTTCCACAACCTGCACCGGCTGGTCGCCGTGCTGTTCAACGTGCTGGGCGTCAACGAGCACGCCTGGGTGTTGCCACGCAAAAATTAATCGCCCCGCAGCAATACAGCCGTGTTTTGATTCCTGCGCCCCTTGCAATGGCGCACGACACCCTCATCTGGGGCGGCTATGGAACAGTTTCACGGCACCACCATTCTCAGCGTCCGGCGCCAGACGGCGGACGGCATCCAGGTCGCCCTGGGCGGCGACGGCCAGGTCACCCTGGGCAACATCGTCGTCAAAGGCTCGGCACGCAAAGTGCGCAAACTCCACCATGGCAGGGTGCTGGCCGGTTTTGCCGGCGCCACGGCCGATGCGTTCACGCTGTTCGAGCGCTTTGAGGCCAAGCTGGAAAAGCACCAGGGCCACCTCACGCGCGCAGCCATCGAGCTGACCAAAGACTGGCGCACCGACCGCGTGCTGCGCCGCCTGGAAGCCATGCTGGCCGTGGCAGATGCGAGCGCCTCGCTCATCATCACCGGCAATGGCGATGTGCTGGAGCCCGAGCAAGGTATTGTGGCCATCGGCTCGGGCGGGGCCTACGCCCACTCCGCCGCCAAGGCGCTGCTGGTGAATACGGATTTGTCGGCCCAGGAGATCGTCAAGAAATCCCTCGAAATTGCCGGCGAGCTGTGCATCTACACCAATATGCACCACACCATCGAAGTCCTCTGAATTCCATGTCCTCCATGACCCCCCAGGAAATTGTTTCCGAACTCGACCGCCACATCGTCGGCCAGCAAGGCGCCAAGCGCGCCGTGGCCATTGCGCTGCGCAACCGCTGGCGCCGCCAGCAGGTGGGCGAGCCCCTGCGCCACGAAATCACGCCCAAGAACATCCTCATGATCGGCCCCACGGGCGTGGGCAAGACCGAGATCGCCCGCCGCCTAGCTCGCCTGGCCGATGCGCCCTTCATCAAGGTCGAGGCCACCAAGTTCACCGAGGTGGGTTATGTGGGCAAGGACGTGGACGCCATCATCCGCGACCTGATCGAAGTGGCCGTCAAACAGGAGCGCGAAACCCAGATGCGCCAGGTGCGCACGCGCGCCGAGGACGCCGCCGAAGACCGCATCCTCGACGTGCTCATCCCCACGGCGCGCACGCCTGGCAGCGAACCCGCGCCCGACAGCACGGCCCGCCAGGTATTCCGCAAAAAATTGCGCGAAGGCCAGCTCGACGACAAAGAAATCGACATCGACATGGCCGACACCCGCCCGCAGCTCGAAATCATGGGCCCCGCAGGCATGGAGGACATGGCCGAACAGCTGCGCGGCATGTTCAGCCAAATGGGCCAGGACAAGCGCAAGACGCGCAAGCTCAGCATTGCCGAAGCGCGCCGCCTGCTCACCGAAGAAGAAGCCTCCAAGCTGGTGAACGAAGAAGAAATCAAGCAGCACGCCCTGCACAGCGCAGAGCAGAACGGCATCGTCTTCATTGACGAAATCGACAAAGTGGCCGCGCGCCAGGAAACCTCTGGCGCCGACGTTTCGCGCCAGGGCGTGCAGCGCGACCTGCTGCCCCTGGTCGAGGGCACCACGGTGAACA
>CAZRFF010000175.1:0-5203 GCA_964599265.1 uncultured Simplicispira sp.
CAACGCCACCAGCGAGATGATCCCCATCACCTGGCCCGAGTTTGCCAACGTGCACCCCTTTGCCCCCGCCGACCAGTTGGCGGGCTATGCCGAGCTGGACGCACTGCTGCAAAACTGGCTGTGCCAGGCCACCGGCTACGCCGGCGTCAGCCTGCAGCCCAACGCGGGAAGCCAGGGCGAATACGCCGGCCTCCTGGCCATCAAGGCCTACCATGAGGCCCAGGGCCACGCCCACCGCAACATCTGCCTGATCCCCAGCAGCGCCCACGGCACCAACCCCGCCAGCGCACAGATGGTGGGCATGCAGGTGGTGGTCACCAAATGCGACGAGAACGGCAACGTGGACATGGCAGACCTGCAGGCGCAGTGCGAAAAGCACAGTGCCAACCTGGCCTGCGTGATGATCACCTACCCCAGCACGCACGGCGTGTTCGAAACCCAGGTCAAGGAGCTGTGCCAGATCGTGCACAACCACGGCGGCCGCGTGTACGTGGACGGTGCCAACATGAACGCCCTGGTCGGCGTGGCGGCGCCCGGCGAATTCGGCGGCGACGTGAGCCACCTGAACCTGCACAAGACCTTCTGCATCCCCCACGGCGGCGGCGGCCCCGGCGTCGGCCCCGTGTGCGTGGTGCAGGACCTGGTGCCCTACCTGCCCGGTCACCAAACCGCTGGTATCGCTCGCAAAAACGGAGCAGTCAGCGCAGCCCCCCTGGGCAATGCCGCCGTTCTGCCCATCAGCTGGATGTACATCCGCATGATGGGCGCCGAGGGCCTGACAGCCGCGACCGAAGTGGCCATCCTGAGCGCCAACTACATCAGCGCGCGCCTCAAGGACCACTACCCCACGCTGTACGCATCGGGCAACGGCCACGTTGCGCACGAGTGCATTCTGGATCTGCGGCAACTCAAGGAAACCAGCGGCGTGATGGCCGAGGACGTGGCCAAGCGCCTGATCGACTACGGCTTCCACGCCCCCACGTTGAGCTTCCCGGTGGCCAACACGCTGATGGTCGAACCCACCGAAAGCGAAGACCTGGCCGAGATCGAGCGCTTCATCGCCGCGATGATCGCCATCCGCGAAGAAATCCGCCAAGTGGAAAACGGCACCTGGCCGCAAGACGACAACCCGCTCAAAAATGCCCCCCACACCGCAGAAATCCTGCTGGCCGCCGACTGGGCCCACCCCTACCCGCGTGACACTGCCGCCTACCCGGTGGCAAGCTTGCGCAAAACCAAGTACTGGGCACCCGTGGGCCGCGTGGACAACGTCTACGGCGACCGCAACCTGTTCTGCTCGTGCGTGCCTATCGAAGAGTTGGCCTGACGCCGTCCCGCATCAAGAATCCTGGATATGTCCAACGAGAGCTTGAAACCAGAAAAATTGGCCGTCCTCATCGACGCCGACAACACGACGGCCGCCTGTGCACAGGATTTACTGGAGGAAATCGCAAAGTACGGCATTGCCAGCGTAAAGCGCATCTATGGCGACTGGAGCAGTCCCATGCTCAGTGGTTGGCGCAGCATACTTCTCAAGCACGCGCTCGTGCCGATTCAGCAGTTCGCCTACACGAAGGGCAAAGACGCCACCGACATGGGACTGATCATCGATGCGATGGATCTGCTCTACAGCGGCCACTTCGACGGTTTCTGCCTGGTCTCCAGCGACAGCGATTTCACGCCACTGGCTTCGCGCATCCGGGCCTCGGGGCGAGTGGTCTATGGTTTCGGCAGAGTGAAGACGCCGGAAGCATTCAGGCAAGCCTGCGACCGGTTCTTCTACATTGAAAACCTGGGTGAAACGGAGAAACACAAGGATGAAATCGGTGCCACATCGACTACAGCCTTGGCCGATCCACCCGAAGCTGCCAAACTTGCCGCCAAGTCGAGGCAAATGGACACCGCCATCAAGAGCCTGTTGAACAAGTCGATCAAGGACGCGACCGACGAAGCCACCGGCTGGGCCTTCGTTGGCAAGATTGGCAACGTCA
Source organism: uncultured Simplicispira sp. (assembly GCA_964599265.1). GTDB lineage: Bacteria > Pseudomonadota > Gammaproteobacteria > Burkholderiales > Burkholderiaceae_C > Simplicispira. Next base: position 1,992 of record CAZRFF010000175.1, read on the forward strand.
TCAGCGAAACGCGACCGGATTTCGATTCGCGCACCTACGGCTATGCCAAGCTCTCCGGCATGCTGCGCGACCTGAGAGGCCTGCAATTTCGCACCGACGAAGCCAACCGCATGTATTGCCGAAAAATCCCTTTTGGCGATCTCATCAAGTTGCTCGATGAAGCTTTCAACAAGTTCAAAAGCGCCAAGGGTTGGGCCAACCTGGATGTGGTCGGGAAATACGTGAAGCCACGCTGGAACTGGCAGGAATACGGGTTTGAAAGCTTCCCCGAGCTTCTGGGCAAGGTGGATCACGTTGAAATCGCCAGCGACGGCATGCGCATGCAGGCGCCCCTTGCGTCGTAGTGCCAACTTCAGCCCGCCACCAATCCCGGCTCATGCCCCCAATCACCGTCCACCGTGCCACTACCGCGCCGCATCGAACCGATGAATCAGACCCCCGCCGCCACCAGCGGTGGGCATGCGCTTAAGTTCCGCCAGTCTGCGCCTGCCGGTGGCGGACACCCCCCCAAGATCACGAGCCTGAGCTACGAGTACCGGTGAGTGAATTCGCCTGAGCGCCCGGCTGACCCTCATGCGCAAAGGCCCTACCATCGGGCCTTTATTTTTTCTGGAAAGACCCCATGCGCACCAAGCTCGTCCTGCTCACCTCCCTTCTCGCCGCCACCGCCGCCACGGCCCAGCCCGTCACCACCGCCAGCGGCCTGATCTATGAATCGCTCAAGGACGGCAGCGGCGAGCCGCCCAAGGCCACCGACACCGTCAAGGTGCATTACAAGGGCGCCTTCCCCGACGGCAAGGAGTTCGACAGCTCCTACAAGCGCGGCGAACCCACCGAGTTCCCGCTCAACCGCGTCATCCCCTGCTGGACCGAAGGCGTGCAGCGCATGAAGCCCGGCGGCAAGGCCAAGCTGATCTGCCCGGCCTCCATCGCCTACGGCGCGCGCGGTGCGGGCGGCGTGATTCCCCCGAATGCGACGCTGAACTTCGAGATCGAACTCATCTCCGTCAAACGCTGAGCCGCGCCATGCTGCTGAAGGTGGGAGAGCTGACGCGGCGCTCGGGCCTCACGTTGTGTGAGGCCCTATAGTCGGCCCCATGTCTTCAGTGCCGACCCCATCCACCCACCGCCCCGAGCGGCTCTACGCCCTGGACAACCTGCGCGCCACCATGATGTGGCTGGGCATTGTGCTGCACGTGGCTGTGATCTACATGCAGGGGCACAGCCCCCTTCCCTGGCGGGATGACAAGACCACCCCGCTGGCGGATTTTCTGCTGGCCTTCATCCATGCGTTCCGCATGCCGGTGTTCTTCATCCTGGCGGGCTTTTTTGCGGCCCTGCTGATTGAGCAGCGCGGCGTGCGGGCCATGGTGCGCAACCGGCTGCAGCGGCTGGCGCTGCCCTTCGCCATCTTCTGGCCGCCCCTCTTTGCAGCCGTCGCCATGCTGGCCCTGGCCTTTCTGCACCGCATGGCGCAGGGCACCTGGGGCCTGGACCCCGAGCTGATGCAACGGGCGCCCGCCGCGCCCCAGGGCCTTTCCACCATACACCTGTGGTTCCTGTGGATGCTGCTGTGGCTGAGCCTGCTGACGGCGGCCATGGCCGCGGCCCTCCACCGCTGGGCGCCGCAAGGCGGCCCCCGCGCGTTACAGGGCGCCGCCGCCTTCCTGGCGCGGCTGGGCAGCACGCCCTGGGGCATTGCGCTGCTGGCCGGGGCGCTGGCGGGCATTGGCGTGCTCTACCCCGATGGCCTGCTGCACTCCGGCGGCGCGTTCCTGCCGCCTTGGATGGAGTGGGCGCACAACGGCCTGTTCTATGGCTTCGGCCTGGCGCTGTACGCGCACCGCCAGGCCCTGCTGGCGCATTACGTTCGCCGCTGGCCCTGGTACGCTGCGGTGGGCGGGGTGCTGTTCATGGTAATGGGCGCCCTGTACGGCGCATCGCCCGGCACAGATGCGGCATTGGCCAGCATGCGCCGGCTGGGCGTGGCCTATGCCTACAACGCCACGTCCTGGTGCTGGAGCTTTGCGCTGATCGGCTTTTTCATGGCTCGCATGCAGAAGCAGCGCGCCTGGCTGAGCTACCTGGCCGACAGCTCGTACTGGGTCTACCTGGTGCACATGCCCATGACGATTGGCTTTGGCGCCGCCATGGTGGGGCTGGACTGGTCGCCGCTGGCCAAGATGGCGCTGAACATTGGCGCCACCTCGCTGCTCAGCCTTGCCAGCTACCACCTGCTGGTTCGTTACACCGCCATCGGCGGCCTGCTCAACGGCCGGCGGCGCCACCGCCGCAGCCCCATTCAAGGCGTGGTTCATGCCAAATAGCCACAACCCGCCCGCAGGCCAACCGCCATCGCTGCTGCGCGATGCCAATTTTTGCTGCCCTGTCGCCCATGCGGCGCATGGTGGCTGTGGCCCCGGTGCAGCGCTGACCCACTGCGGCACGCCCGCGCGGCGTACACTCGGGCGTAGCGTCCGCCCCCCTCCCCGTGGAGGGGAAACACGGCCCCGCAGCGCCCATGAGCCTTCCAAACCTGACCTTCCTGCTCCCTGACGAGCCACCGCGCCCCTTGCCAGCGGAGGTGCCCCCGGCTGCGGAAGACTCGGCCATCCCCGATGCCCCTCCTAACCCAGAAGATGCCCTGGTGGCCGAGCTGCGGGCCTACCAGGTCGAGCTGGAAGCCCAGAACAAGGTGCTGCGCTACAGCCAGTCGGTGGCGGAAAGCGCCTCGGAGCGGTTCGAGGCGCTGTTCTCCAGCGTGCCGCTGGCGCTGATGGTGGTGGATGAGCACGACATGGTCATCCAGGCCAACTCCATGGCCCACCAGTCGTTCCAGCCCACCGAGCAGGACCGCCCGCTCACCTCCCTCCTGCCCTTCGTGCTGCCCGAGCACGCAAGCCGCGTGCAGGACGGCTTTGCGCAAGCCAAGGCCGATGGCCGCGCCGAAGTCACGGCCGTGGTGTTCGTGATGGGGGACGCCCGCCGCATCCAGGGCGATCTGCACATCGCCTGCATAGAGACCGCGACCGAAAGCGCCTCGGTGCTGCGCGAATACCTGTGCGCCGTGATCGACCAAGGCCCCCTGCTGGCCGAACGCAGCGCACTGCAAGAGCGCAACGGGCAGCTCCACGCCAGCGAAAAGCGCCTGGAGGCCGTCATCAATTCCGCGCTGGATGCCATCATCTGCGTAGACCAGCACCAGCGCATCA
>CAZRFF010000176.1:0-5061 GCA_964599265.1 uncultured Simplicispira sp.
GGGCAAAAGCCTTCACCTGTACCAGTCGGCAGGCATTGCCGCCAGGCGTGTGGTGCTGGCGGGCGTGGGCAATGGCGATGCACGGGCCGTGCGCCAGGCCATCGCTGCCCTGGCCCCCATGCTGCGCCAGGGCGAGCCCCAGCGCGCCGTGGTGTGCTTTGCGGGTGATGTGGGCGGCGGAGCACTGCAGGCCTGCGTGCGCGGCATCGTGCACGCCAGCTATGTGTACACCGCCACCAAACCCAAGGCTGAAGCGCGCAGTCTGCGCAAGGTGCTGGTGGGTGTGGCCGATGCGCGTGCGCTGCGCACCGCTTTTGATGAGGCCGTGGCCGTGGCCACCGGGGTGGAGCTGGCCCGTGAATGGGGCAACCGCCCGGCCAACCACGCCACACCCACTTTGCTGGCGCAGGCGGCCAAGGCCCTGGCCAAGCACAAAGGCGTGTCGTGCAAGGTGCTGGGCCCCAAAGAGGCCGCGCGCCTGAAGATGGGGGCTTTTTTGGCCGTGGCCCAAGGCTCGCAGGAGCCGGCGCAGTTCATCGAATTGCGCTACCAGGGGGCGGCCCGCACGCAGGCGCCCGTGGTGCTGGTGGGCAAGGGCATTACCTTTGATACCGGCGGTATCTCCATCAAACCTGCTGCCGAAATGGACGAAATGAAGTTCGACATGTGCGGCGCGGCCAGCGTGCTGGGCGTGTTCAAGGCGCTGGCCGAATTGCAACCGGGCATCAACGTGGTGGGCCTCATCCCCGCTTGCGAGAACATGCCCGATGGCCGCTCGGTCAAGCCGGGTGACGTGGTGCAGAGCATGAGCGGGCAGACCATCGAGATTCTCAACACCGACGCCGAAGGGCGGCTGGTGCTGTGCGATGCGCTCACCTACGCCCAGCGCTTCAAGCCCGCCGCCATCATCGACATTGCCACCCTCACCGGCGCCTGCGTGATTGCCTTGGGTGCGGTGCGCAGCGGTTTGTTTGCCAGCGACGATGCCTTGGCGGCCGCTTTGCAGGCCGCGGGCGAGGCCAGCGACGACCTGTGCTGGCGCATGCCGCTGGACGAAGACTATGCCGAAGGCTTGAAGACGAATTTTGCCGACGTGGCCAACGTGGCGGGGCGTGCCGCGGGTTCGGTCACGGCGGCCAAGTTCCTGCAGCGCTTTGCCGGCGAACAGGCCTGGGCGCATCTGGACATTGCCGGCACCGCCTGGAAGAGCGGCGCCGCCAAGGGCGCCACCGGCCGTCCGGTGGGGCTGCTGGTGCACTACCTGCTCGGCCGGGCAGAAAAACCCGCCGCCAAATCCGTAGCGAAAAGGCCATGACGGAGGTGGTTTTCCACACCGGCGTGCCAGACCGGTTGCGCCACGCCTGCAAGGTGGCGCGCAAAGCTTTGCGCAGCGAGAGCCACCTGGTCATTACGGGCGATGAAGAAGTGCTTGAGCGCATGGACCAGATGCTGTGGGGCATGGGCTCGCACAGCTTTGTGGCGCATTGCCGGGCCGACGCCCCTGCACCGATGCTGGAGGCGAGCTGCATCATCTTGGCCTTGCCTGGGCAGGCCGTGGCACAGCACACGGCCCTGTTGAATCTGGGCGAAGGGATTCCGGCAGATTTTGACCGCTATGCCAAAGTGATCGAGGTGGTGCCGGTACAAGGCGACGCCCAGGTGCAACAGGCGCGCCAGCGCTGGCGGCAATACCGGGAACTGGGCCATGCCCCCGTCAAAATCGAACTGAGTGAGAAAGTTGCTGAATGACGCTGCCACCCGCCATCCCGCCGCGCACCCCGCCACGCTTTATTCCCACCCTGACCGAAGTGGTCGGCGAAACGGCGGCGCCGCACAAGCTGGCGCCTGCGCGCCCTGAAACGCTGGTTCCGGCGCGTCCCGTTGCGCCAGCACCGGCGCCCATGCCCAAAGCGGCACCTGCGCCTGCATCTGCGCCGCGTTCCATCGCCCCTGTATTGACGCCCCCACTGGCACCTCGTGAGCCAGCCATCCCGGCCGTTACCCCAAGGGCTGCGCCTGCCCTTGCCACACCCGCTGCAGCCCCTCCCAGTGTTGCGATGGAGCAACAAAAACGGGTGCTTGCCCCCACCCCGCCGCCGGTCACCTCTTTGCCTGAAGGGTTCGAAGAAATGATGGTGCACCGGGTCATGCAGCGTGTGGACGGTGTGCTGGAAAAGCGTCTGCGCGAGGCCATTGCCCTGGTGGTGCAAGAGCAGACGCGTTCCATCTTGCCGCGCCTGCGCGAAGAAGTGGAGTCGGTGGTGCGCCAATCGGTCTACGAAGCCGTGGCCGATGAGCTAGCCAGCCATCCAGGCAAGCGTTGAACGGCTTGCAGCGCTTAAATTTTTCTAATGCTTATCGTGTTCCCTAGTATTTCGCGAACGAAATATGCGTTAACGTCGCGCCCGTTGAGAAAAAAATAGATATCTCAGCGTTCATTCTTTACTGGAGAATCCTATGCAAATGAAGTTGAAACTGACCGTAGCAGCCGCTATCGCAGCTGTGGCTGGCATGGCCTTTGCACAAGAACAGGTCGTCAAGATCGGTCACGTCGCCCCCGTGTCCGGCGCCCAGGCCCACTACGGCAAGGACAACGAAAACGGTGCCCGTATGGCCATTGAAGACCTCAATGCCCAAGGCGTCACCATTGGTGGTAAGAAAATCAAGTTCGAACTGCAGGCTGAAGACGATGCGTCCGATCCCAAGCAGGGCACGGCCGCTGCTCAGAAGCTGTGCGACTCCAAAGTCGCTGGCGTGGTGGGCCACCTGAACTCGGGCACCACCATCCCCGCATCCAAGGTCTACAACGACTGCGGCGTGCCCATGGTTACCGGCGCGGCCACCAACCCCGGCCTGATGAAGCCCGGCTACAAGAACGTATTCCGTATCATCGCCAACGACAACGCCCTGGGTGCTGCGCTGGCCGTCTACGCCTCCGACACGCTCAAGCTCAAGACCGTGGCCGTGATCGACGACCGCACCGCCTACGGCCAGGGCCTGGCGACCGTGTTCAAGAAAGTGGCCCAGGAAAAAGGCATGAAAGTGGTGGACGACCAGTTCACCAACGACAAAGCCACGGACTTCATGGCCATTCTGACGGCCATCAAGTCCAAGAACCCCGATGCCATCTTCTTCGGTGGCATGGATCCCCAGGCAGGCCCCATGCTGCGCCAGATGGAGCAGCTGGGCATGGGCAAGGTGAAGTACTTCGGCGGCGATGGCGTGTGCACGTCTGAGATCGCCAAGCTGGCCGCCGGTGCCAAGACCCTGGAAAACGTGGTCTGCGCTGAAGGCGGCGCTTCGCTGGCCAAGATGCCTGGCGGCACCGAGTGGAAAAAGCGCTACGACGCCAAGTACCCCAACCAGTTCCAGGTGTACAGCCCCTACACCTATGACGCCACCATGCTGCTCGCAGACGCCATGAAGCGTGCCAACTCGGTCGATCCCAAGGTGTATCTGCCTGAGCTGGCCAAGGCCAACTTCAGCGGCGTGACCGCCAAGATCGCCTTCGAGCCCAGCGGCGAAATGAAGAACCCCGCCTACACCCTGTACGTCTACAAGGACGGCAAGAAGTCGCCCCTGTAATTGAGGGACTGCGCACCGGCCACCTTCCGGTGCGCACACCAAAACAAAGGCCTCCCGCGGGAGGCCTTTGTTTTGGTGTCAACCGGTGGCGATCAATCGGTGGAGCGTGCTCAGCGCCGCACCTGCAGCGCGCCTGGGTTGACGATGTTGGTCGGTGTGCCTTTGAGGAAATTCACCACATTGTCAAAAGCACCGCCAAAGAACAGCTCATAGTTGTCCTGTTCCACATAGCCAATGTGCGGCGTGCAAATGCAGTTCTCCAGCCGCAGCAGGGCGTGGCCTTGCAAAATGGGTTCGCTCTCGAACACGTCGATGGCGGCCATGCCCGGGCGCCCACGGTTGAGGGCGGCGATCAGGGCGTCGGGTTCTATGAGCTCGGCGCGGGAGGTGTTGACCAGCAGGGCCGTGGGTTTCATGCACGAGAGCGTTTCCAGCGTGATGATGCCGCGTGTGGCATCGCACAGGCGCAGGTGCAGCGAGATGATGTCGCACTGGGAAAAAAAATCGGCACAGGTGTTGGCCACCTGGTAGCCATCGGTGAGGGCGCGGGCGCGGGCGGCCTCGCTGCCCCAGATGCGCACGTTCATGCCAAAGGCTTTGCCGTAGCCGGCCACGATGTGGCCGATCTGGCCATAGCCCCAGATGCCCAGGGTCTTGCCGCGCAGCACGCTGCCAATACCAAAATTGGGCGGCATGCTCGCGGCCTTGAGGCCCGATTGCTGCCAGGCGCCGTGCTTGAGGTTGGCGATGTACTGCGGCAGGCGCCGCATGGCGGCCATGGTCAGGGCCCAGGTGAGCTCTGCCGTAGCCACAGGGGCCCCCACGCTTTCAGACACCGCAATGCCGCGTTCGGTGCAGGCGGCCAGGTCGATGTGGGCGCCCGCCCGTCCGGTTTGGGCAATGAATTTGAGCCGGGGAAGCTTCTCAATGAGCTGGCGCGTGATGTGGGTGCGCTCACGGGTCAGAACGATGACGTCGGCATCTTTGAGCCGCACAGAGAGCTGCCCCAGGCCTTTGACGGTATTGGTATAGACCTTGGCTGCATAGGTGTCGAGGCGGGAGGCGCAATGCAGCTTGCGCACTGCATCCTGGTAGTCGTCGAGGATCACGATGTTCATTACTTCGGCGCCTTTCATAACCTGTTGATTTTTAAGACTGTTCACTCGCAACCTATTGTTTTAATTGTGGATTTTCCATTTTTTGGCACGGCTGCTTGCTTTTCTGCGCTTGTCTGCACATCAAGTACACTTTGCGCGCTGGTGTAGCTTTTGTATAACTTTTTAAGCGGTAGGGCAGATGGAAAATTTGCACTTCAATGCCCGCGCGGCCAAGGCGCTGCAGGCTGGCGGGCATATTGTCGTTCAAGGCTGTTCGGGCCTGCGGCTGGAGGCCTCTGCGACTCGAAAAACCTGGATCTACCGGTACCGCAGCACGGTAGATGGGCGCCTGCGCCAGGTCAAAATTGGCGGCTGGCCT
>CAZRFF010000177.1:0-1241 GCA_964599265.1 uncultured Simplicispira sp.
TGCAATGACCCCATCGCCAGCCATGGCCCACGCACCACCCCGTTCCCTGCCAGGAGAAATCAACCATGAAAATGGTGACTGCCATCATCAAACCGTTCAAGCTCGACGAAGTGCGTGAGGCGCTCTCGGACATCGGGGTGCAAGGCATCACGGTGACCGAGGTCAAAGGCTTTGGCCGCCAAAAGGGCCACACCGAGCTGTACCGCGGCGCAGAGTACGTGGTGGACTTTCTGCCCAAGGTGAAGGTCGAGGCGGCTGTGGACGACGCCCAGGTCGAGCGCGTCATCGAGGCCATCGAAGGCGCCGCGCGCACCGGAAAAATCGGCGACGGAAAAATCTTCGTCGCGCCGCTGGAGCAGGTCATCCGCATCCGCACCGGCGAAACCGGCAAGGAGGCGCTGTAATGACCGCTGCCACGCTCAACACCGGCGACACCGCCTGGATGCTCACCTCCACCCTGCTGGTCGTCCTCATGACCATCCCGGGCCTGGCCCTGTTCTACGGCGGCCTGGCGCGTTCCAAGAACATGCTGTCGGTGCTGGTGCAGGTGTTCGTGGTCTTCGCACTCATCAGCGTGCTGTGGGCCCTGTACGGCTACAGCCTGGCCTTCTCGGGCGAGGGGCAGTTCATCGGCAACACCGGCAAGCTGTTCCTCCAGGGCATTACGCCCGACACGCTCTCGGACCTGCTGCCAACCATTCCTGAATACGTGTTCGTGTCCTTCCAGTCCACCTTTGCCGCCATCACCGTGGCGCTGATCGTGGGCGCGTTCGCCGAGCGCATCCGGTTCTCGGCCGTGCTGATCTTCTCGGTGCTGTGGTTCAGCTTCAGCTACATCCCCATGGCGCACATGGTGTGGGGCGGCGGCCTGCTGGCCAAGGACGGCGCGCTCGACTTCGCGGGCGGCACCGTGGTGCACATCAACGCCGGCATCGCCGCCCTGGTGGGCGCCTACATGGTGGGCAAGCGCATCGGCTACGGCAAAGAGGCCATGACGCCGCACAGCCTCACGCTGACCATGGTGGGCGCGTCGCTGCTGTGGGTGGGCTGGTTTGGCTTCAATGCCGGTTCGGCCGGTGCGGCCAACGGCGTGGCGGGCCTGGCCTTCGTCAACACGGTACTGGCCACGGCGGCCGCCACGCTGTCATGGCTGGTCGGCGAGGCCCTGCACAAGGGCAAGGCTTCCATGCTGGGCGCCGCCTCGGGCGCCGTGGCCGGCCTCGTGGCCGTCACTCCCGCAC
>CAZRFF010000177.1:1251-5013 GCA_964599265.1 uncultured Simplicispira sp.
GCTTTGTCGGCCCCATGGGCGCCATTGTGATGGGCCTGATCGTTGGCCCCCTGTGCCTGTGGGGTGTGGGCGGACTCAAGCGCATGCTGGGCGCGGACGATGCGTTCGACGTATTCGGCGTGCATGGCGTGGGCGGTATCGCCGGCGCCATCCTGACCGGCGTGTTCGCCGCGCAAAGCCTGGGCGGCACGGGCGGCCCGACCCCCGACACTTACGCCATGGGCGCGCAGGTCTGGGTGCAGGTCAAGAGCGTGCTGGTCACGGTGGTGTGGTCGGGCGTGGTGGCCGTGGCGGCCTACAAGATCGCCGACCTGCTGGTGGGCCTGCGTGTGAGCGAAGAGTCCGAGCGCGAGGGCCTGGACATTGCCTCCCACGGCGAGACCGCCTACTCGCGGTAGATCCCCCCGCGGCAACGGCTGGTGGCGTTGCCGCGGCACTGAAACCGGGGGCCAGGCCCGGCAACAGAAAACACTCATCGGCCTTGTGCAGAAAATTCATGCACCGGTACCGTCCTGGCACTTACCATTGCCGGCCATGGAACAGGCCTTGCAATCCCTCACCGACCAAGTGCGCGCCGCCCACGCGCACCACACCCCGCTGCACATCACAGGCAGCGGCTCCAAGGCGTTCATGGCCCCACCGAGCGGCGCCGCGCCGTTGGATTTGCGCCCCTACCACGGCATCGTGGCCTACGAACCCACGGAGCTGGTAGTAACCGTGCGCGCCGGCACCCGCCTGGCCGACCTGGAGGCCGCATTGGCCGAGCAGCGCCAGTACCTGCCCTTTGAACCGCCGCACTACGGCAGCGACGGCACGGTGGGCGGCATGGTGGCGGCGGGCCTGTCGGGCCCGGCGCGGGCCAGCGTGGGCGCGGTGCGCGACTACGTGCTGGGCGTGCGCATGCTCAATGGCCTGGGGCAAGACCTGCGCTTTGGCGGGCAGGTGATGAAGAACGTGGCAGGGTACGACGTGTCGCGCCTCATGGCGGGCAGTTGGGGGCAACTGGGCGCCATCACCGAGGTGAGCCTCAAGGTGCTGCCCCTGCCACCGGCCCAAGCCACGCTGCGCTTTGCATACAGCCAAGCCCAGGCACTGGAGCGCCTGCAGGCCTGGGGCGGCCAGCCCCTGCCGCTCAACGCCAGTTGCTGGGTACACGACGCCGGGGTGGACACGCTGTTTGTGCGCCTGCGCGGCGCCAGCGCTGCGGTCGAAGCGGCCTGCCGCACCCTGGGGGGCGAGCGCATGGACAACGCCGCCACGGATGGCGATTGGCGGGCCTGCCGCGACCAACGCCTGCCCTGGTTCGCCAGCGCCGGAGCAGCGCAGGGGCTGGATCTGTGGCGCCTGTCGGTGCCCGCCGCCGCCCCCGTGCTCGGCCTGCCCGCAGACCTGGCGCCACCCCTCATCGAATGGCACGGCGCGCTGCGCTGGGTATGGGCAGGCGCCGAGCACGCCCACACCCTGCACAGCGCAGCACGGCAGGCGGGCGGAAATGCTATGCTTTTCAGAGCCTCTGGCGCTGTATCTGCGGATGCCATGACCCAATTCGACTCCATCCCAGAGCCGCTGCGCAAGCTGCACGCGCGCGTGCGCCAGGCCTTTGACCCGGCGGGCATCTTCCACCCCGGCACCTGGGCCGCGTGACACCGATGCGCCGCTTACGCCGCCTGACCGACCAGCACCGCACCAGCGCCAGCAACCAGCGCCTGGGCCTGCTGCTGGCGTTCAACGCCGGGGCGGTCAATGCGGGCGGCTTTCTGGTGGTCAAGCTCTACACCTCGCACATGACGGGCTTTTTGTCCATGCTGGCCGACCACCTGGTACTGGGCAACACGGTGCTGGTGCTCGGCGCACTGGGGGCCTTGCTGGCGTTCGTGTCGGGTGCCGCCGTCACCACCATCCTCATCCACTGGGCCAAGAAGCGCAAACTGCACAGCACCTACGCGCTGCCGCTGCTGATCGAGGCGCTGCTCATGCTCGCCTTCGGCCTGCTGGGCGCTGCCACGCTGCACTGGCGCACGCCCTTTGCCGTGCCGGTCACAGTGCTGCTGCTGTCCTTCATCATGGGCCTGCAGAACGCCACGGTCACCAAAATGTCTTCGGCCCAGATCCGCACCACCCACATGACCGGCACCATCACCGACCTGGGCATCGAGCTGGGCAAGCTGCTGTACTGGAACCACAGCAACGCACAACCCGAGCAGCGCGTGCGCGCCAACCGCCAGCGCCTGGGCCTGTTTGCCGGGCTCACGGCCATGTTCCTGGTGGGCGGCATCGCCGGGGCGGCGGGCTTCAAGCATGTGGGTTTCATTTTTGTGGTGCCGCTGGCGCTGGTGCTTTTTGGCCTGGCCCTGCCCCCGCTGTGGATCGACCGCGCCCGGCTGTGGCCACGCGTGCGGCGCGCCTCTGCAACCACCAACGCTGCCGCACCCGACACACCCCACCGCCCCTGACTTCCCGTTCACCCCAACCCCACCAGAGCCGCCATGCAAACCCAACTGGCCCCCGAATTCCAAGGCACGCCCGAAGGCGCCGAAGCCGAAGCCATTCTGCGCAAATGCGTGCATTGCGGCTTTTGCACCGCCACCTGCCCCACCTTCCAGCTGCTGGGTGACGAGCTCGACGGGCCACGCGGGCGCATCTACCTCATCAAACAGGTGCTTGAAGGCCAAACACCCACACGCAAGACCCAGCTGCACCTGGACCGCTGCCTGACTTGCCGCAACTGCGAAACCACCTGCCCCAGCGGCGTGGAGTACGGCCATCTGGTGGACATCGGCCGCAAGATCGTGGACGAGAAGGTGCCGCGCCCGGCGGGTGAGCGGGCCGTGCGCTGGGCGCTCAAAGAAGGCTTGCCATCGCCCCTGTTCGGCCCGGCCATGGCGGTGGGCCAAGCCGTGCGCGGCCTGCTGCCCGAGGGCCTGCGCGCCAAGGTGCCTGCGCGCCAGGCCGCCGGTGCCTGGCCCACGGGCGAACACACCCGCAAGGTGCTGCTGCTCGAAGGCTGCGTGCAGCCATCCATGATGCCGGGCATCAACGCCGCCACGGCGCGCGTGCTCGACGCCGCAGGCATACAGACCGTGGTGGCGCGCGAGGCGGGCTGCTGCGGCGCCGTCAAGTTCCACCTCAACGACCAGGAAGGCGGCCTGGCGCAGATGCGCGCCAACATCGACGCCTGGTGGCCCTGGGTGGAAAAAGGCACGGTCGAGGCCATCGTCATGAACGCCTCGGGCTGCGGCGTCACCGTCAAGGAATACGGCCACCTGCTGCGCCACGACGCACAGTACGCCGCCAAGGCGGCCCGCGTGAGCGGACTCACACGCGATCTGTCGGAGCTGCTGCCCGACATCGCCCCCCGCCTGCAGGGGCGTTTGCGCCAAGTGCTGCCCGGCGTGGTGGCCTACCACCCACCCTGCACGCTGCAGCACGGCCAAAAACTGCGCGGCGGCGTAGAGCAACACCTGCGCGCCCTGGGTTTCGACCTGCGCCTGCCTGCCGAATCACACCTGTGCTGTGGCTCGGCGGGCACCTATTCGGTGCTGCAGGCCGCGCTGTCGCAGCAACTGCGCGAGCGCAAGCTCGGCCACCTGGGGCAGCTGGCGCCGCAGATCATCGTCTCGGCCAACATCGGCTGCATCACGCATTTGCAAAGCGGCACCGAAACGCCCGTGCGCCACTGGGTGCAGGTGCTGGATGAGGCACTGGCCTGACCCCTTGGCGGCACGCCCCCGCAGCCGATGGGCGATTTCTGGGATGATTGCA
>CAZRFF010000178.1:0-5006 GCA_964599265.1 uncultured Simplicispira sp.
GCGGGCTTGGCGTAGTCGTACCAGATGCTGCACATGCCGATCCAGGCGTGCCAGATCAGGGCCACGATGACGGAGAAGGTAATGGCCTTCATCCACTGAGGGGCAAAAATACCGGCCCAGGCGTCGTAGCCAATGGGGCCTTTGACCATCAGCAGCTGCACCAGCACCAGCAGGGTGAAGGCGCCGATGACCAGGGCGCTGATGCGTTGCACCAGAAAATCGCGCCAACCGTAGTGGGCGCCCACCACGGTGCGCTTGTAGCCGTAGGTTGTCATGGGGGGACTCCTTGTTTTTAAAAATCAGTACAGGCCAAAGAGCTTGGCGCCCAGCGCCAGCGTCAGGCCGATGCTCGCCACCATAACGACCACGGCAGAGCTGTGGCCTTTTTCCTTGGTGATGGCGTGGTGGTCTACGTCCAGCCACAGGTGGCGCACGCCGGCGCACAGGTGGTGCAGGTAGGACCAGATGAGTGCCAGCACCACGAGTTTGACGATGAAGGCCGGGAAGATCCACAGCCCCGCGGTAAAGGCGGCGCTGAACTTGCCGAACGAGATTTCGGACGACACCGACTTGTCGAACAGCCAGATGATGAAAGGCAGCAACAGGAACAGGATCAGGCCGCTGATGCGGTGCATGCCGGAGACGAGCGCGGCCAGTGGCCAACGGTAGCTCGGCAGGTCCTTGAAGGCGTGGATGTTGCGGAATTCAGGTCTTTTTTTGGCGACGTCGGTCATGGCGGGATCTTTCGTGGGTGTAACTGCCTTGTAATTTGGTCACGCAAGGACACAAAATTCTATTGCAATGCAGCAAGCAGGGTTTGATGCAGACGGCATTTTGTGCTTTTTCCCACACCAAAGCCACGTGCAAGCCCATTGTCAGCTCTTTTTAGTTCAGTGCATTGTGGTAGTGGTGGGTGTCTGTGCGGTAGAGGCCGCGCCGCAGCTCCATGGGCACGTCGTTGTAGGTGTAGGCCACGCGCTCCACGCTCAAAAGCGGCATGCCGGTATCGACGCGCAGCAGTTCGGCCTGCTCGGCCGTGGGCTGCACGGCGCGGATTTTTTCGTCGGCCCGCACCATGCGCACGCCGAAGTCGATTTCGAACATGGCATAGGTGGGGCCGGGGTAATTGGCCATTTGCGCAGCGGTCAGCCCTTTGAAGGCCTGGCCGGGCAGCCAGATGTCTTCCAGGATGGTGGGCACGCCGCTGAAGAGCAGCACGCGCCGCGCTTGCAGCACGGCGTCGCCGCTGCGCAGGCCCAGGGCGCGGGCCACGTCGGCACTGGCGCGCACGCGCTTGCATTCAATGATGTGGCGCTGTGCCGGGCCTTCGATGCTGGCGTCGCCGCTGTCGGGCAGGAGCTTTAAAAAACGGTATTGCACATGGCGCTCGGCGTGCGTGGCCACAAACGTGCCCTTGCCCTGGCGGCGGGTGACCAGGTTTTCTGCGGCCAGTTCATCGATGGCCTTGCGCACCGTGCCCTGGCTCACGCGAAAGCGGGCGGCCAGGTCCATTTCGCTGGGGATGGCCTCGCCCGGCTTCCATTCGCCCGCCTGCAGGCTTTGCAGAATCAACCCTTTGATTTGCTGGTACAGCGGGCTGAACGCAGGCGCAGCCATGCCCGCCGATGGGGGCGGCGGGGCGGCAGAAGGTTCGGCGGGGGCGGCGGTTTGGGTGGCCATGGTGGAATGCAGTGTGGGTGCGATCATATCTTATATAAGACATAAGACAAATTGACGCAGCGCAGTAATCAAAGTTAGAATCGGCCCCTGTTTGGCGGCGCTCGCATGCAGCTGGTAACAGGCGCAGGTGGCTACCGCTCTCCTTCCCCAAGTCCTGTTCCCCTCACTTATCTGGAGTTTCCACCATGAGCAAAAAGCCCGTCCGCGTGGCCGTTACCGGCGCTGCTGGCCAAATCGGTTATGCCCTCCTGTTCCGCATCGCCTCTGGTGAAATGCTGGGCAAGGACCAGCCCGTCATCCTGCAACTGCTCGAAATTCCTGACGAAAAAGCCCAGAACGCGCTCAAGGGCGTCATCATGGAACTCGAAGACTGCGCCTTCCCGCTGCTGGCCGGCATCGAAGCGCACGCCGACCCCATGACCGCGTTCAAGGACACCGACTACGCCCTGCTGGTCGGCGCCCGTCCGCGTGGCCCCGGCATGGAGCGCGCCGATCTGCTGGCTGCCAACGCCCAGATCTTCACCGCCCAGGGCAAGGCCCTGAATGCCGTGGCCTCGCGCAATGTGCGCGTGCTGGTGGTCGGCAACCCCGCCAACACCAACGCCTACATCGCCATGAAGAGCGCGCCCGATCTGCCGCGCGAAAACTTCACCGCCATGCTGCGCCTGGACCACAACCGCGCCGCTTCGCAAATCGCCGCCAAGATCGGCTGCGCCGTGGGCGACATCCAGAAGCTGGCCGTGTGGGGCAACCATTCGCCCACCATGTACGCCGACTACCGTTTCGCCACCGTCAATGGCCAATCCGTCAAGGACACCATCAACGACCACGACTGGAACGCCAACACCTTCCTGCCCACCGTGGGCAAGCGCGGCGCGGCCATCATCGCTGCGCGCGGCCTGTCGTCGGCCGCCTCGGCTGCCAACGCCGCCATCGACCACATGCGCGACTGGGCCCTGGGCACCAACGGCCAGTGGGTCACCATGGGCATCCCCAGCAATGGCGAATACGGCATTCCCAAGGACGTGATGTTCGGCTACCCCGTGACCTGCGAAGGCGGCAAGTACACCATCGTCAAGGACCTGCCGATCGACGCTTTCAGCCAGGAATGCATCAACAAGACCCTGGCCGAGTTGCAGGGCGAGCAGGACGGCGTCAAGCATCTGCTGTAAAAATGATAGCTGTTTGCGCTTGATGGATAAGGGTTTGTGAATTAAATGTTCATAAAACCCCTGTCAGGACTGCGCAAGCAGCTCTCTTTTTAATCAGAGACATCCTGTGGCGGCCTGGCTGCCCATGACCGCCACAAGATTTTTTTGTATTTTTTGCGCACTGCTCCCATGGCCCTTGTTCCCCACCCCAGAGAGATCCTGCTCGGCGCCCAAGCCGCAGCCGCCTCTTTGCCGGTGTGCGACCACTACAGCGGCGTAGAGCAGCGCATGCGCAAGAGCCTGCAATTGCAGGCCGAAATGGCGCAAGAATTTGGCGCCTGCGTGTTCGATGTGACGCTGGACTGCGAAGACGGCGCCCCTGTGGGCGGTGAGGCCGAACACGCCGCCCTGGTGGCCGAGCTGGCCCTGCAGGCAGCCCCTGGCGCCCGTGTGGCGGCGCGTGTGCATCCGGTCGATCATCCCGCGTTCGGGCACGATGTGGCCACCATTGTCGGCCGTGCGGGCCAGCGCCTGTGCCACCTCATGCTGCCCAAGGTGGAGTCGGCGGACGACATCCACCAGGCAGTGCAGGCCCTGGATGCCGCAGGCGCGGCGGCATTGCCCCTGCATGCCCTCATCGAATCGCCCGCTGCCGTGCACCGTGCATTCGACATTGCCGCCCACCCCCGGGTGCAAAGCCTGAGTTTTGGGCTGATGGATTTTGTTTCGGCCCACGCCGGGGCCATTCCTGACGCGGCCATGGGCGCGCAAGGGCAGTTCACCCACCCCCTGGTGCTGCGTGCCAAGCTCGAAATCGCCTCGGCCTGCCATGCCCACGGCAAAGTGCCGTCGCACTGCGTGGTGACGGAGTTCAACCACCCCCAGGCTTTGCAGGCCGCGGCCCGCCGTGCCGCGCAAGAACTGGGCTATACCCGCATGTGGAGCATCCACCCCGGGCAGATCCGCCCCATCCTGGAGGCCTTTGCGCCCACGCAGGACGAGGTGGACAAAGCCGCGCACATCACCGTGGCCGCCAGCCAGGCGCAGTGGGCGCCCATCAGCGCCGATGGTGTGCTGCACGACCGCGCCAGCTACCGCTATTACTGGCAGGTGCTGGAGCGTGCCCAGCGCACCGGTCGGGTTTTGCCCGCAGCGGTGCAGCATTGGTTTGTATCATCCGCGTCTTAGAACCATCTTCCAAGGAGACTGCCATGATCAAGAAACTGTTGGCTGCTGTTGCCATTGCCCTGGCCCCTGGCTTGGTGTTGGCGCAAGATGCCCCTGCCAAACCCGCGCAGAAAAAACCCGCCAAGGTGGCAAAAGCCACCAAGACCACCAAAACAGCCGCCAAAAAGACCGAGCCCACCCAGGTGGCCAAGGCCAAAACCCCCTCGTCCAGTACCAGCCCCACGGCCATTGCCGCGGCCGCTTTGAGCGCCCCCAGCCCCGATACCCAGGCCCTGGCCGAGCGCGTGTACGTGGGCGAAATGGCCTGCGAACTGGGCGCCTCCGTGCGCGTGGCCGCCGATGCGCAGGCGCCCGGCAGCTTCCACCTGGAAGGCAAGGGCTTCAAATACCACATGACGCCCGTGGCCACCAGCACCGGCGCAGTGCGCCTGGAAGACCAGAAGGCCGGCGCCGTGTGGCTGCAGATCGGCAACAAATCCATGCTCATGGACCAAAAGCGCGGCCAGCGCCTGGCCGATGAGTGCAAGAGCCCCGAACAGGTGGCCGTGGCCGAAGCCATGAAGAAGGCCCCCCCCCAGAATTTGCTCGAAACCCCGCCGTCCAAATAAGGGCGGCAAGGGTGATCGGACTGAGCCCCCGATACCACCACGAAACCGGAGAAAACCCCCATGTTGAAAGCCTACCGTGACCACGTCGCCGAGCGCGCCGCCCTGGGCATCCCGCCGCTGGCACTCGATGCCAAGCAGGTCGCTGAGCTGATCGAGCTGATCAAGAACCCGCCCGCGGGCGAGGCCGAATTCCTGCTGGACCTGCTCACCCACCGCGTGCCCCCGGGCGTGGACGACGCCGCCAAGGTCAAGGCCAGCTTCCTGGCCGCTGTCGCGCATGGCGACATCCAGGTCGCGCTGATCTCCAAGGCCAAGGCCACCGAGCTGCTGGGCACCATGGTGGGCGGCTACAACGTGCAGCCGCTGATCGACCTGCTGG